>PWFB01000163.1 GCA_003553695.1 Desulfonatronospira sp. | reverse complement strand
TATGGATGAGCCGGGACAAAACGGTCCTGGGCGGTTTCTACACCAGGACCGCGGGAAGGCCGGTACAGGCCATGCAGGTCCTTTTCGAGGCCATGGATCATGTGGCCCGGCAAAAGGGCGTACATCTGCAGGTCCAGGCCATGGGCACCACCGGTTCGGGGCGCAAATTTGTGGGCGCCCTGGCCGGGGCGGACCTAGTCCTGGACGAGATAACCGCCCATGCCAGGGCCGCCCGGGAGCTGCACCCTGAGGTGGACACCATAATCGAGATCGGGGGGCAGGATTCCAAGTTCACCACCCTGAAGAACGGGGAGGTGACCTTCTCCATAATGAATACTGTGTGCGCCGCCGGAACAGGCAGCTTCATCGAGGAGCAGGCGGAAAAGCTGGAGGTTCCCCTGCAGGAGTACTCCGACAGGACCAGGGAGGTGAGCTCCCCCATTGCCAGCGATCGCTGTACTGTGTTCATGGAGCGCGACATCAACTATTACCTGGGCCGGGGCTACACTGTAAACGAGGTCCTGACCGCGGCCCTGCATGCTGTGCGGGAGAACTACCTGAACAAGGTGGCCGTGGAAAGCCTCATAGGGGAAGTGATCTGCTTTCAGGGGGCTACGGCCAAAAACCGGGCCCTGGTGGCCGCCTTTGAGCAGCGCCTGGACCGTCCCATTCACGTTTCGGCCTTCTGCCATCTGACCGGAGCCATGGGAGTGGCCCTGCACCTTCTGGACGGGGATATCCGGCAGAGCGGTTTTAAGGGCCTGGAGCTCTACAGGCAGGAGATACCTGTACGCTCCGAGGTGTGCGGTTACTGCACCAATCACTGCAAGATTACCGTGGCTGACATGCCGGCCGGGCCGGTGGCCTTCGGGTTTTTGTGCGGCCGGGACTACGAAACCAGGCATTACGTGGACAACAACCTTGCCGGCCTGGACCTGGTCCGCACCCACCGCTCTGCATTCCCTGCCGGAAACCGGGTAGAGGGCCAGGACACGGTCACCGTGGGCATCCCCACAGCGGTGTACATGAGAGAAGACCTCTCAATGTGGGTGGACTTCTTCAACCGCCTGGGTCTGGCCACCCTCACCGGGGACAAGGCGGGCCAGGACGCCCTGAAGCAGGGCAAGGCCCGTACAGGGGCGGAATTCTGCGCCCCCATGACCGCCCTGCACGGTCAGGCCGAGGCCCTGGCCGTGCAGGCCGACTTTATCTTTCTGCCCTACTACCTGGAACACCGGGACAAGGACGGGGAGAGCAGACGCCAGCTCTGCTATTATTCCCAGTACGCCCCCACCCTGGTTGCTGCCATGGGGGCTGATATCCGGGACAAACTGATTTCACCTGTGCTGACCTACCTGTATTCCGGTCTTTTCCAGCGTATGGAGCTTTTTCGGTCAGTAAGCAGCATGAGTCCGGATAAGGGATTCTGGGAGGTGGCCAGAGCCTTTGAAAAGGCCAGGTCCGCCAGGGAAAAGGCCCGGCGGAAATGGCGCGGGACTTTCAACGAGCATTACTCTCAGGCCCGGGACATAAGCGTCATGCTCATGGGACGGCCTTACACAGTGCTGGACCCGGAGCTGAACAAGAAGATCCCCCAGATGTTTTCCAGGATGGGCATAAAGGCCTTTTTCCAGGACATGCTGGAACTAGGGGACAAGGAAGATTTCGACTCCAGGCCCTTTCTTGAAGAGCTGCACTGGAATTACGCCTCGGACATCATCAAGGCCGCGGAAAAGGTGAGCAGCATGCAGGGGCTGTATCCGGTGCTCATGACCTCATTTAACTGCTCTCCGGATTCCTTTATCCGGGACGTTTTCCAAAAACTCATGGAGGGAGCGGACAAGCCCTACCTTATCCTGGAGATGGACGAGCACGGCTCCAGCGTGGGTTATGAGACCAGGATCGAGGCCGCGGTGCGCTCCTTTAAAAACCATGCCCGGCGTAAGCAATGGCCTGCCCCGGACCCGGCAAAAATAAACCCGGTCAAAGCAGGCGGCATGTCCGGCAGGACCGTGCTTTTCCCCAACTGGGACCCCATTACCTGCCGTCTCCTGGTGGCCAATCTCAGGCGGGAAGGCATTGACGCGCACCTGCTGCCCGAGGGGGAAGAGGTGATAAAGCGCAGTATGCGCCTCAACAGCGGGCAGTGCATCCCCATAAACGCCATAGCCCAGGAGTTTGTGGAGTATGTGCGCCAGGAGGATATGGATCCGGAAAACACTGTCCTCTGGATGGCCCATGCCGAGATCGCCTGCAATATCCGCCTCTACCCCTACAGGCTGAAGCAGATGATAAGCTCTCTGGGCCGGGACATGCAGAGGGCGGGAGTTTATACAGGCAGCATCACTTTTGCAGATGTGTCCCTGAACGCGGCCATGCATGCATATTTTGCCTTCATGTTCGGAGGTATGCTGCGCAGGCTGGGCTGCAGGATCAGGCCCCGGGAGAAAGAACCGGGCAGCACTGACCAGGTTCTGGAGAAATCCCTGGAAATCCTGGAAAAGTCCATGCTGGGGAGCCTGGACAAGGAAACTGCGGTGAGGGACGTATGCCGGATGTTTGCCGGCATTGAGACCAGGGAGAAAAAAACCCTTAAGGCGGCCATTTTTGGAGACCTGTATGTCCGGGACAACCCGGTATTCAACCAGGACCTCATCGGATGTATTGAGAGCCGCGGCGGAGAGGCCGTAACCATGCCCTATACCGAATACGTCAAAATGATCGCCCCGGCCTATTTCCGGAAGTGGTTTGCAGAGGGCAAGTACTTCAACCTGCTGGGAAACAGGGCCATGCTGGCTGCCATGGCCAGGCGGGAAAAGACCTTTTACAGCTATTTCCAGAATGTCCTGCAAAAGCCCGTCCCGGAGTACAATGATCCGCCGGAAAATGTCCTGCCCGCTTACGGGCTCATACCCGAGCAGAGCGGGGAATCCATGGACAATATTTTGAAGATTCACTATACTCTAAAGCACCACCCTGAGGTGTCCCTTTTCGTGCAGACCAGCCCCTCTTTCTGCTGCCCCTCCCTGGTGAGCGAGGCCCTGGCCGAAAGGGTGCAGGAAAAGACCGGGGTGCCCATAGTGTCCATCACTTATGACGGCACCGGCGGAGATAAAAACCGCAAGCTTATTCCTTACCTGGAGTGTGCCCCTGAGGGCGGGACGGGCTAAATCATGGCGGTAAAACCTGTCAAGTATGACAAGGTAAGCGTTACAGATGGTTGATGACGTGAGAGACCAGGCCAGGCAAGAACTGGAGAGTCTGGAAAAAAGCAAGCGGCTGGCATACATGTTAGCACTGGCCTGCGGGGTGTTCATTTTTTTGCTGAGCTGGGTGATAAAAGACCCTGACGACATCTTTATCCTGTTTTTGTACCCTGTCTTTGCCCTGGTTCTTGCCGGTATGCTGCTCATGGTGTGGAGGAGTTCCTATCCTCTGCAAAGCCTGGAAGCGGTAATGTTTACAGTGGTGGCGGCCTTTATCCTGGGACGTCTGGCCTGGCATTTTCATTTTGCAGGTTCCGTGGACGAGCACCTGCTGATGCTGGCGGGGGGTCATTACTGGTCGGTAGGGGTTCTCATAGTCGGCGGTTTTGTTATGCTGGACCACAAAAAAGGCCTTGTCGCCGGCACCCTGGTAATCATTCTTTCCCTGCTCATAGCTGCAACGGGCATGGCAGGGGATGTCCCCAGCGGTCAAGTCTCGCAGCAGACCCTGATATATCTGTTGAGAGTATATCTGTTTCTGGTTCTTCTGCTGGGTTTGACCGCTGCTGCAACCACCTTGCGCGACAAGTACCGTGACGCCTTGATCTGGACCAAATCCCTGCAGGAACTGGCCTCTACAGACATGCTGACCGGTCTGGCCAACCGCCGGGCTGCGGAAGAGTTTCTGGAAAATCAGGTCTACGCAGCAAGGCGCTATGGCAGGAAAGTATCGGTGATTATGGCTGACGTGGATTTCTTCAAGCAGGTCAACGACAGATATGGACATGCCAGAGGGGACACGGTGCTTGTGGAACTGGCCCGGCTGCTTAGAAACTCTGTACGGGAGACGGATCTGGTGGCCCGTTGGGGAGGAGAGGAGTTTGTCATAATTGCCCCGGAGATTTCCTTACAGGAGGCAAAAGAGCTGGCAGAGCGCTGCCGACGCAAGATTGCCGCAGGCCAGGTGTCCGGTATTAATCTTACCATGTCTTTCGGGGCAACGGAATTCAGGGAGAGGGACAGTGTCGATACTGTCCTTTCCAGGGCCGACAACCTGCTTTACAAAGCAAAGTCATCCGGGCGAAATCTGATTGTGGTGGAATGTTGACCGGTCAGGTCAGGTGCACGAAGTCCCCGCCTTTCACCAGGTGTCCCCTGGGTTCGGGGAAGAAGTAGATCCAGGCCTGCACCTCACGGCCTTCATCCAGCTGCACAGGCTTTTTTTCCCGTACATACCAGTGGGGGTGGTTTTCCAGCCTGTCCAGCCTGTCCAGGCCGTGACCGTCCACCAGGTAGACCTCTCCGCGGATTGGGCCTACCGCTTCGCTCTTGACTGTATAAGGGTAATCGTGAACGTACAGGGCGTAGTCTTCACTGGTTCTGGCCGGCCCCACCTCCCGGGCATGCTGCAGCAGATGATGGTTGGAGCAGCCTTTCCTCAAGGTGCCGTATACGAATACGTATTCCATAGACTCAGTTCTCTATGCTGATTTCCACAGTATTGCTCCGGGCTATTACTGTCTGGATTCCTTCCTTTTCCACATATACATGCATAAAGCCCATGACCTCGTATCTTCCGTTTTCCAGGAGGGTTGTATTCCAGCGGACAGGAAAGTTGCCGTCCTCGTCTCTGGACTCGCCGATCTTGATCCAGGAGTTGTGTCCCTTCTTGCGGAAGTACCAGGGGTTGGTTATCTGCACCACTGAGCCCTGAACGCCCAGTTCAGACAACTCCTGACGCAGAAGTTCCTTGTCCAGGTCCTCGCGCAGAAGGACCTTGCCGGAATAACTCTCCAGCACATCCGTGGGCACGATGAAATTGGGTCCCCAGTTGTATGGCATGAGTGCCTCCTAAGTTTAATCGTTTCCTGGTCTGTGTTCAACCAGCAGCAACCGGATGGTACCTGCAGGAATGGTCAGTAATGTTTTGACCCCGTAACCCCTGCGGATCATGTGTCTGCCAGGTGGGGCGGGACATGACTGGCCCGCAGGGATTACAGGATGTTGGAGGTTGCAGAGGTATCTATACAGATTACAATACCGGCAAGTATTTTTTCATCTCGTACTCGGTGATCTGGATGCGGTAGTTGTCCCACTCGATGACCTTGTTCTCCACAAACTTGTTGAATATATGATCACCAAGAGCTTCACGGATGACTGAACTCTTGGCCAGTTCGTTTATGGCTTCGTGCAGGCTGCCGGGCAGGCTGTCGATACCGTGTCTGGCCCTCTCCTGGACGTTCATTTCAAAGATATCTTCTTCCACCGGAGCAGGCAGTGCGTAGCCGGCTTCCATGCCTTCCAGTCCAGCGGCCAGCATGGAGGCGAAGGCCAGGTACAGGTTGCAGGCCGGGTCCGGGGAGCGCAGTTCTACACGGGTGGCCTCTTCCTTGCCCGGCTTGTACATGGGTACCCTTACCAGGGAGGAACGGTTGCGCCTGGCCCAGGCCACGTATACAGGGGCCTCGTAACCGGGAACCAGCCTCTTGTAGGAGTTTACCCACTGGTTGCACACGGCTGTAAGTTCCTTGGCATGGGTCAGCAGGCCGGCAATGTAGCTCTTGCCTTCAGAACTCAGGTTGAATTCCCCTTTGGCATCGTAAAAGGCGTTTTTGCCGTTCTTGAAAAGGGACTGGTGCACATGCATGCCGCTGCCGTTCTCCCCGAACAGGGGCTTGGGCATGAAAGTGGCGTAACAGCCGTGCTTGCGGGCGACTTCCTTGACGATAACCCTGTAGGTGATGGCCTGATCAGCCATCTTCAGGGCCTCCTGGTAGCGCAGGTCGATTTCGTGCTGGCTGGGGGCCACTTCGTGATGGCTGTATTCCACCTGGATGCCCATCTTGTTCAGGGCAAAAATGATGTCCCTGCGGATATCGTTGGCCCGGTCCAGGGGAGGTGCGTCGAAATATCCCCCCACATCAATGCCCTTGGGAGCGGTGGAGTCCTCGAAAAGGAAAAACTCCAGCTCCGGTCCCACAAAAAATTCGTAGCCTTTTTCCGCTGCGCGTTTGAGAACTCTTTTCAGGACATAGCGGCTGTCCCCCTCGTAGGGAGTCAGGTCCGGGTTTTTGATGTCGCAGAACATCCGGGCAACGGGCTTGTCCGAAGGACGCCAGGAAACCATCTGAAAGGTGCAGGGGTCCGGTATGGCCACCATATCGCTTTCATGGATCCTGGAAAAACCTTGAATGGATGAGCCGTCAAAGCCCATGCCCTCTTCAAAGGCTGCATCAAGCTCGCTGGGGGTGACCTGAAAACTCTTGAGGGTTCCCAGGACATCCACGAACCAGAACTGAATAAAGCTTACATTATACTCCTTGACCGCCTTGATTACATCGTCGGGGTTTTTGCAGTTGAAAACCGGTACGTCCATTTTTGCCTCCTTAAAATTAATGTTTTTGGAATAACCTTGTCCCTGAACATTACATTTTTCGGGCCAATCGGCTTTCTTGTATTTATTTCAGCGTGTTGCGAAAATAAAAATTATTCGGACGTTATGGAGGAACAGGCTTTTTGTCAATTTTGTAGAGTGAAGAGGTGTGAGCAGGGGTGGTGTTTACAATTTTGTAGCAATAGATGTCCGGCAGGGATGATCAGATTATGCGCACCAGTGGTTGTTGCCCTTGTCCTTTGAAAACGGCAAACGCGACTGAAGCGTCCCCTGAGTCTGGTCAGGGCTGTTCAGCGACTCAAGGGTCTGCTTGCCCCGGGCAGGATCAAGGCTGGCAACCCTTTGGCAGGGGGTTCAGCTCTCTTTTTTGTCCGGGGTTTGATCCAGCAGGCACAAATGACAGATTCCGGCTACTTTTTTCAGTTCCAGGACAAAGGTTATGCCCGCTCCAGGCTTGTCCAGGTGACCGGCTTCTACTATAGCCTCCTGCACTTTTTCTGTGATGTCCTGGGGAACTATGGTCAGGACGATCTCTTTTTCCGGCTGGATGGGGATACCCAGCAGGGTCTTGGTTTCCCGGATGCCGGTACCGCGTCCGTAGATGATTGTCCCGCCTTCGGCCCCGGCCTTTTTGGAGGCGTTGATAATGGGATCGCAAGTATTTTTGTTTACAATAGTGACTATGAGATCAAAATTATCCATGCGGATCACTCCCTTCTGGTCTTGAGATTTAGAAAAACTCCCACGGTCATCACCGATAAAATCGGGGCCAGGGCCACCAGGGCAATGAGCCCGAAACCGTCGTGTATGGCGCTTCTGCCCTCCATGGCTTCGGCCAGGCCCAGGGCTATGGCCATGACAAAGGTCACGGTCATGGGACCGGTAGCCACGCCTCCGGCGTCAAAAGCAATGGAGATAAAGGACTGGTCGCTGAATTTCATCATCACCAGGGCCAGAACATAGCCCGGAAGCAGGATATAATATATGGAAAAGCCGAAGATGATCTTGCCCATGCCCATGGCCACGAATATGCCCACACCCAGGGACAGGGTGATGAGCATGAACATCTGTCCCAGGCTTCCTGCAGAAGCCCTTTCCACGTTAAGGCATAGTATGCGGACTGCGGGCTCGGCAATAGTGGCCACCAACCCCAGGACAAATCCGATGGGTATCAGGATCCACAGGTTGTCAAAGTTGTTCATGATCTCGCCCATCTCAGCGCCCACCGGCATAAAGCCCACCTCCACGCCCTGCAGAAAAAGGGTCAGGCCGACAACAGCCAGTACAACCCCTTTAAACAGGTTGACGACATACTGGCGGTCCAGCTTGAGATAAGCCAGCTGAAAAAAAATGAAGAAGGCTATAAGCGGGCCAATGGCCAACAGCACATTGGCCAGGACATGTCTGACGTCCAGAAATTCCAGGATCAGCGAGGTCATGAGTAGAGTATCCCCAGAATCATAACGCTTAATACCGGCCCAATGGAAGCCAGGCCGATGAGTCCGAAGCCGTCGTTAAATGAGGACCTGCCCCCAAGTACAGCCGTCACCCCCAGTCCCAGGGCCAGGATAAAGGGCACTGTGATGGGCCCTGTGGTCACCCCGCCGGCGTCGAAGGAGATGGGCACAAAATCAGTTGGGGTGAAGTAGGACAGGATAAGGATCAGTGTGTATCCACCAGCGAAGATGTAGGCGATGGGCACGTTTAAAACAATGCGCAGCATGGCCAGAGTAACAAATATGGCCACACCCAGGGCCACGAAAAGGACCAGGATGTAGCGGCTTACCAGCCCTTCAGAAACCGTATCCACATAACCGGCCAGGACCCATACGTCTGGTTCGGCCATGGTCACGGCATAGCCCAGGATAAAGGCGAAAAAGAGAAGAAATATCAGTGATCCGTGCTTGGGAAGCTCTGCTCCAATGGCCTCGCCCATGGGCAGAAGACCTATCTTGACCCCCTGCAGAAAGAACAGCAGACCGGACATGACGAAAACAACCCCGAAGAGAAAGCGGGCGAATTCCTCCCAGGGCATGGAAATGAGCAGTACCTGCAGAAGGATTACCACCGCGGTTATGGGCAGCACCGCCTGAACTACTTCAATGAGTCCTTCTTTGAAATCGTTGGTCATGGTCTCTGTTTATATTAAAGAGACCATGTTTTCAACTGAAATGTGGCATTCAGTGAAGAAGGCATGGGGCATGGTGAAGAAATGATGAAAGATAAAGAGAAAAGAAAAGGCGTGGGTCGCTAAGGACAGAATTCAGGCAGCCGGAAAATCAAAGGGGTAACAATGTCATTTATCAAATTGATTCTATTCAGGTACGTTTTGCACTTGCATCTGGGGAAGAACAGAGTGGGCAAGAGGGCGAGTGGAAGATACAGGAAGGATATTACAGGCCTTTTCCTTTATTGTTATTTAAGGAGGGGCCGGATCCATTTTTTTGCAATCTGGAAAAGGCCTGTAAATTTTTTTGGGGAAGGCCCGGGGGATAATGCCTAAAGGGCATGCCCGGGCCTGGCTGTGCTGCCGGTGTGAATCAGACGGCTTCGTCTCCGGACTCGCCGGTCCTGATGCGGATGGCGTTTTCCACACTGTAGACGAATATCTTGCCGTCGCCAACCTTGTCTGTCCTGGCCGCCTTTATAGTGGCCTCCACGGCCTGGTCCACCTTTGCATCGTCCAGAATGACTTCTATTTTTACCTTGGGCAGAAAGTCCACGTCGTATTCCGCTCCGCGGTATATCTCCTTGTGCCCCATCTGCCGTCCGAAACCTTTGACGTCGGTCAGGGTCATGCCTTTTATGCCCATACCAGTCAGAGCTTCTTTGACTGCTTCAACCTTGAACGGCCGGGTTATGATTTCCAGTTTTTTCATTTGTATTCCTCCTGTAGGCCGGAATTAAGGGTTTATAACTCGGGTTAATTTCCAACATGAATGTTGCTGCCGGGTCTGGAGCAGCGGCACCCGTTATGGGGTGCCGCTTATCAGCACTGCTTATGCCCTGCCGGTACTATTTGGTCCCCTTGGAGCCAACGAATTCCGGGTAGGCAGTCATTCCGCAGTCAGCCATGTCCAGGCCCTCGTACTCTTCTTCCTCGCTTACTCTGATACCCATTATGGCCTTGATGGCATACCAGACTATAAAGGCTGTGCCGAACATCCAGGCGAAAATGACGCCGATTCCAGCCAGCTGTCCGCCGAGAGTTGCGTCAGGGTTGGAGAGAAGAACTGCCAGAATGCCCCAGACACCCACTACACCGTGCACGGATATGGCGCCCACAGGGTCGTCTATCTTGAGGAACTTGTCCATAGCCACAATTGAGCCAACAACTATTGCCCCACCCACAGCACCGATGAAGGCAGCCAGAATCATGGGCGGCAGGCTGGGCTCGGCGGTGATGGCCACCAGGCCGGCCAGGGCACCGTTGAGGGCCATGGTCAGATCGGCCTTGCCGAACCATAGCCTGGACACGATGAGGGCCACTACCAGGCCCGAGGCTGCGGCTATGTTGGTGTTGGCGAAAACCATGGCCACGGCGTTGGCGGACTCAACATCCGAGACCTTGAGTTCTGAACCTCCGTTGAAGCCGAACCAGCCCATCCAGAGAATGAATGTGCCCAGAGTTGCCAGGGGCATGTTGGCGCCGGGTATGGCGTTTACCTTTCCGCCGGGCCCGTATTTGCCCTTCCTGGCTCCCAGCAGGATGACCCCGGCCAGGGCCGCGGCAGCACCGGCCATGTGCACAATGCCTGAGCCGGCGTAGTCGGCATAGCCCAGTTCATCCAGAAAGCCTCCGCCCCAGGTCCAGTAACCATGCACCGGATAGAGAACACCGGTAAGGATGACGGCGAATAAAAGAAATGACCACAGTTTCATACGTTCGGCCACAGCACCGGAAATGATGGACATGGCCGTGGCCACAAAGACCACCTGAAAGAAAAAGTCGGATATATCCGAGTAGTAGGGAGCATCGTCTCCGCCGCCCACCACCTGGGCCACGGTATTGTCTCCGCTTATAAGAAAGCTGATCCCCGGGATCACCGAGCCACCGTCGCCGTACATGATATTGTAGCCCACCAGCATATACATGATACAGGCAATGGAGTACAGGGCGACATTCTTGGTCAGGATTTCAACAGTGTTCTTGGACCTGACCAGGCCGGATTCCAGCATGGTAAATCCGGCAGCCATCCACATGACCAAGAGCCCGGACAGCAAAAAGTAAAATGTATCCAGAGCATAACTGAGTTCCAATAAACCTTCCACTTGCTAATCCTCCTTTGATTGCTGGGCAGTCAATACATGAAAACAAATTTGTAAATAAGATTGAGTCCTGCCCCGGAACTCAATCTGAGCATATATTTCCGCTGCCTGGTGATGACTTTAGTCAGCGCATCTGCATGCCTATCCGGCTCTGTGTGTGCATAAGCCTCCTCCCTTGATTGATAATTTTGTGTATGAAAATAAAAGAAAAACTGCTGATGTCCGTCTGTAGCAATATGAGTGCCGTGCAATGCAACTTGCTGTATTTACAGCGTGTTTTAGTTGTGGAGCGAGCAAGGCAGCAAAATTGAAATACAAAATTGTAAATAAGGTAGGTCTCGAAGCATTATCGACCGACCATGATGTATAAAAATTGTAGGAAAGGTATGAGGGAATCGTTTTTGAGAAAAGGTCGGGCAGGGAGGATGTTGATGACGGATATTTTATTATCATTTGAAATTTATAGTTTTATCTTGGCATCTGGATCGCTCAGGGGATAAGAAAGAAAAGGGCAGACGCTGCAGCGACCGTAGTACTTTTTTGTAAAAAATCTGCTTACAAGTAACCAGGCCAAGGCAGGAATTCTTTTTAGGCTGGTTGCAGGCGGTGTGCTTTTGGGATTATTATGACAACCTGTTGGACGGAAAGGTCTATAATGGCTTGTTAACAACAAGTGAAAGGTTGCATGATGGCTGAGACATTCGAAAAGGTACAGAGCCAGTCACAGATAAAAAGGACTGCTCGACTGGCCCGGGAGATATGGCTGGAGCATTATACGCCCATCATAGGCACAGAGCAGGTGGAGTACATGCTCAAAAATTTTCAGAGTCCAGAGGCCATAAGTGACCAATTGCAAAACGGGGCAGTGTACTACCTTGTGGTAAGCGCTGATGAGGACTCCGGATACCTGGCCCTGGAGCCCGATCCTGAAATGGCATCGGCCAAGCTGAGCAAAATATATGTGCTAAAGGATAAAAGGCGGTGCGGGCTGGGCAGAAAGACTCTGGAATTTGCCGGGATGCTGTGCAGGGATATGGGGATCAAGGATTTATGGCTTACCGTGAACAGGCACAACCACGCAGCAATCGCCTTCTACCGGCAGGAAGGATTTACCGCCGCCGAGACAGTGGTGCAGGACATAGGCGGCGGCTTTGTTATGGATGATTACAAAATGGTCAAAAGTCTCAGTCGAGGATGATGTAAAGCAAACTTCTCTGAATAACTGCATTGCAATTGAATAGTAGGAGCCTGCTGTCAGTTCCTCAATGGCTTTTAAGCGGGATCAGGGAGGTTAGTCAAAATGATCCACCCAGGAGGCTGGGGTAATAACGGAACTCCCTGGCCGTGGGTTGTCAATGAGTGGCTTGTCGCCGGTAATAAGAATGGCTTGAGCTTCGTTGGCCAGGAGAGCCCAAATATGAGAATCCTTGGCATCC
>PWFB01000084.1 GCA_003553695.1 Desulfonatronospira sp. | reverse complement strand
TTGAATTAAGTTAGGTGTTTAACGGTTTTGATTAACGCTGCCTACGTCGCTCAGACAGTTTACGCCCAGTTTGCCGAATCCCCGGACCCTGGCTTTTCGTCCGCAGGTGGTGAATAGTTACGAAAAAACAAACGGCCAGATGGAAATAATGCCTGTCAAACCTGCTTCGATCTTGCATTCCTGCTAACACTGAAGCTTGAAAAAGGCAAAATAATTCTCTGGATCCGGGTTCTTCCTTTATTGACCTTTACAACCGGGCTGATTAGTTATTGCTTTGGCGCACTGGAGAATCCAGGCAGGACAATAAGGCCCGCAGGGTGAGTATTGCAACAACAAAATTCAGGAGAAAAGATATGTGTCTGGCCGTTCCCATGGAAGTGGTCTCCATAGAAGACAATGTGGCCCATGTGGAGGTGGGCGGAGTCAAAAACAGCGTTCGCCTGGATATAGTGGATCAGATGCCGGCTGTAGGGGATTTTGTCATTGTCCACGCAGGTTTTGCCCTGAGATGCCTTGACCGCCAGGAAGGCCTGGAAACCCTGAAACTGTTTCAGGACGGTCTGGGGCTTGAACTTGTCAAATGAATTCCGGGACCCGGATCTTTGCCGCAGAGTTCTGGAACAGATTCAGCACCTGGCTGATTCACCTTTTCGTTTCATGGAAGTCTGCGGCACCCACACGGTTTCCATTTTCCAAAGCGGCATAAAAAGCCTTCTGCCGGAAAACATATCACATCTTTCCGGCCCGGGATGCCCTGTATGCGTGACCCATGACCTGGAAGTAAATACTTTTCTGGCCCTGGCAAAAATGGACATCCGCCTGGCCACCTTTGGAGACCTCATGCGTGTGCCGGGCAGCAGGGGAGAAAGCCTGAAAAAGGCTCAGGCGGAAGGGGCAAAGGTGGATATTGTCTATTCCGCCTTTGACGCCCTGCAGCTGGCTGTGAACAATCCTTCCCAGGATGTAGTCTTTCTGGCTGTAGGCTTTGAAACTACGGCTCCTACTGTGGCCGCTACCCTGAAGGTAGCTGCACAGCAGCAGGGGGACAACTTTTTCGTTCTGCCCATGCACAAACTGGTGCCTCCGGCTCTTCAGGCACTGGCCTCGGACCCGGAAACAAGGGTGGACGGGCTGCTTCTGCCGGGACATGTTTCCACCATAACAGGCATTGAGCCGTATATGTTTCTGGCCGGAGATCATAACATCCCGGCTGTCATCTCCGGGTTTGAGCCTCTGGACATCCTGCAGTCCGTTCTGATTCTTCTGCGCATGCACAGGGAAAAAACTCCTGCAGTGATAAACAACTACAAAAGAGCGGTTGCAGACCAGGGAAATCCCAGGGCCATGGAAGTGATGCAGGAGGTATTTAAGCCCGTGGATACCGCCTGGCGTGGACTGGGTAACATTCCGGGAAGCGGGCTGTCCCTCAGAAAAGAATACCTGGGTTTTGACGCAAGGGAAAAATTTCAGCCTGCCCCGGTTAAACCTGAAGCAAATCCCGGGTGCAGATGCGGTCAGGTGCTCAAGGGAAAGATCCTGCCGCCCCAGTGCCCGCTTTTTTCCTGCGTATGTACGCCGGCAGCCCCGGTGGGACCATGCATGGTCTCCACTGAAGGTTCCTGTGCGGCTTTTTTCAAATACTCGTTGTAGAGCGCATAAAGGAAAAATATCATGTCCGAAAAGGTCCTCCTGGACTACGGCAGCGGAGGCAAGGCCTCGCAGCGTCTCATCAGGGAAATATTTCTGAAACACCTGGGCAACCCCGGCCTCAACCGCCTTGATGACGCAGCCCTCATCGAGGATATATCCGGCCCCCTGGCGGTGAGTACGGACACATTCACTATTTTCCCCCTGTTTTTTCCCGGGGGCGACATCGGTTCCCTGGCGGTGCACGGCACTGTTAACGACGTGGCCATGCTGGGGGCTGAGCCCAGGTACCTGAGCTGTGCCTTTCTCCTGGAAGAGGGACTGGATATGCAGGAGCTGGACAGGATTGCAGCCTCCATGGGCAGGGCCGCCGCTGAATGCGGAGTACAGGTGATCACCGGTGATACCAAGGTTGTGCCCAAAGGGGCGGCGGATAAGATGTTTATCAATACCACCGGCCTGGGCAGGGTCATAGCCGATCCGGCTCCTTCAGGCAGCAGGGCCGAACCTGGAGATGCGGTGCTTATAAGCGGCACCCTTGGTGATCACGGTCTGGCCATATTGACCCACAGGCAGGGCCTGAAGTTTGAAACGGATATCAAGAGCGACAGCCAGGCCTTAAACAGTCTGACCATCAGGCTGATCCATGAAATAGGGGCTATTCACGTGCTTCGCGACCCCACCCGGGGAGGTCTGGCCACCACTTTAAACGAAATTGCCTCTCAGTCGGGCTGCGAAATACTTATTCAGGAGGACCAGGTACCTGTACGCCGGGAAGTACAGGGGGGATGTTCTTTTCTGGGTCTGGACCCCTTGTATCTGGCCAATGAAGGCAAGTTCATCTGTATTCTGCCAGGGTACCTGGCCCAAAAAGCTCTGGAGGTCATGCGTTCCCATCCTGCGGGACGGGATGCGGCCCTTATCGGACATGTCCGGGAAGGACACAAGGGCAGGGTGGTGCTCAGGACCTCCCTGGGAGGCCACAGGCTGCTGGACATGCTGGAGGGTGAACAGTTGCCCAGGATATGTTGAGTGGATTGGAGGATTGGGAGATTGGGAGATTTAGGGATTCAGGAATTGAAGAATTG
>PWFB01000013.1 GCA_003553695.1 Desulfonatronospira sp. | reverse complement strand
CTCCCTCATCGGGATTCTCATAGGTTTCATGGCCGGCATGCTGGGGCTTGGGGGCGGGGTTTTTGTCGTGCCCCTGCTGGTCTTTGTGCTACACGTACATCCCAAGACAGCTGCCGCAAGCACTGCCTTTATAGTCTGTTTTTCATCTTTTACCGGATTTTTCAGTCATGCAGCGGCAGGAGGGCTGGACTGGAAATTTCTTCTGCTGGCCGGAGTGTTTTCTTCTGCAGGAGGGCTGGCCGGTTCCAGGCTCATGAGCTCGAAAATGAGCGGTGAGGCTGTAAAAAAGCTTTTTGCCTGCATTTTGATGCTGCTTAGCATCTACCTGTTTTTTCAGGGAATATAATACAGTTGAGTATTCACCTTCAGCATGGCAAAATGTTCTGGTACGATAAGGACTACTACAGGCCCCCGGATTCACCCTACGTCTACCCTTATCTCTATCAACAATACAACCCGGAGGCGCAGTGAAAAAACACAGGGCAAGAGGAATAGTCTGCTGCTCTTCCTCTGCCCTTAATCCTTACTCCCTGCTCCCGCATAATCCACGTGAAAAAAATCAGACCTGCGGCTGTCGAACCCCCGGCGATCCGTAAGGATCACTTCGGCCTGCAGCCCGGATTTCTTCATACCCACCTCATTGCTCAAACTGAATGATATCCTGCCCCAGGAGGTGATGAGGCAGGAATGACCTGCCAGATGACCTAGTTCCGAGGCGCCGACGCCATTGCATCCCAGAACGTAGCACTGGTTCTCTATGGCCCGTGCCTTGAGCAGTGCCTGCCAGTGCTCCACCCTGGCCATGGGCCACTGCGCGGTGATTATGAACAGGTCAGGCTCAAACCAGTGCTGATGCAGGAAAAGCTCCGGATAGCGCAGGTCATGGCAGATCCCGAATCCTATCCTGATTCCCTGCCACTGGAAGCACTGCGGTGCATGCCTTCCTGGATTGAAATGCAGGTTTTCCTTGCCCGGCTTGAACAGGTGCAGCTTCTGATATGGGGATGCTTTTTCCCCGTCAGGAGGGAACAACTCAAAGGAATTGTAAATTCTGCCCCCTTTCTCCTCCCAGAAGGTCCCGGCCAGTATATTTCCAGTTTGCCTGGCAAAGTCTGCTATTATCTCCCTGACCTCCAGGTTCATTTCCACACACCTGTCCTTGCGGGGATAATCAAAACCTCCCATGAACAATTCCGGAAATACCCACAGGCAGGGGGCTTCCTCCCTGTCAATGAGATCCAGCCAGTGCCGGATATCCTCCACCTGGCGCATAACCCGGCTCTGGCATACACCTACGGTAATGGCTTCCATTTAAACCTCGGTCTCCAGGTGAATACCCTCAAGCATTTCTTTGTTTATGACATACAGTTCATCCAGAAACCTGGTCTGCAGGCTTCCCGGTCCCCTGGCTTCCAGGGCGGCCCTTTCCCCGGCCAGACCCATAACCGCCATGCCCATGGCCGCAGCCTGGAAAAAATCCTTTTCCACGGCAGAAAATGCCGCCGTCAGACAGGTGCTGCAGCATCCCATTCCAGTAACCCGGGTCATCATGGGGTGACCGTTATTGACCGCCAGCGCCTTGTCCCCTGAAACCACCAGATCCTTCTCCCCGCTGACGCAGACCACGCATTCATAACGTCTGGAAAGTGCCCTGGCCGCTTCCAGGGCCAGGGATGATCCATGCAGGCTGTCCACCCCTCTGGGCTTGTCCCCGGAGCCCCCCAGGGCCATGATCTCAGAGGCATTGCCCCGCAGTATGCTTACCCAGCCCTTTTTCAAAAACTCCATGGGGGAATCCACACGCAGCTTGCTGGCCCCGGCCCCCACAGGATCCAGCACCACCGGGACACCCAGCTTTACCGCCCTGGAAGCAGCCAGGCGCATGGCCTGGACCTGGTTCATGCAGGGCGTGCCCATGTTTAAAACCAGTGCGGAACCAAGAGATGTCAGCTCCTCCACTTCATGCTCCGACCTGGTCATGGCCGGGGACGCCCCCAAAGCCAGAAGGGCATTGGCCGTAATATTGGTCACCACAATATTGGTCAGATTGAGCACCAGTGGCCTTTTCTCCCTGATTTCCTCCAGCCTTTCCCAGACCTTTTCAGATGTAATCATTACCACTCCCCTCTACTTTCCCTGTTCTTACCCAGCCCTCTTCCTCTCTTCTCTCCTTCGCTCCTCTTTCCTCGCAAACTCGCTCCATCGCTCTTCCCCATGCCCTGTGCCCCATGTCTTTCTCCCTTAATCCCCTAATACCTGAATCCAGAATACCTGAATTTCACACTCCCCGCTCCCGATACCTGCATAATACCGTAATTAAACACCAAACATATTCGCTTTCTCAACAAGGATCCTCTTCATAAGGGGTTCGTGCTCCAGGGAGTTCAGTATTTCAAACCCGACCCGTGGAAACTTTTCACCCATCAACCGCACCCGTTGCGGGATATCCTTTTCCACGTGGCTGCCGTCCAGCAGAAAGTAGGGAAAAATCACTATCTTTTCAATTCCGTCCCGGCAGAGCTTTTGCACCACATCCTCCAGGGCCGGATCCGCCAGGGAAAAAAAGGCACCGAATATGTTTTTCTCCCCGCTTTCCTGACCAGCTTTTTTCACCATCT
Source organism: Desulfonatronospira sp. (assembly GCA_003553695.1). Taxonomy (GTDB): domain Bacteria; phylum Desulfobacterota; class Desulfovibrionia; order Desulfovibrionales; family Desulfonatronovibrionaceae; genus Desulfonatronospira. The sequence continues at coordinate 9,797 of PWFB01000013.1, read as the reverse complement.
CCAGAAATGCCTGGTTGGCCTTGGAGTTGCGGCTGCCGTGAGCCAGTACAATAAGTGCCTGTGCCGACATCTATAAACCTCCCGGTTATCTGCACAAAAAAGCAAACTCCTGCTTGCCATTTCACCCCTAAAATGTAAATCTATGCCCATAAAAAATATTTATTGAATCTTTACATCATTTAGCATATTCTAAAAGACACAGTGATCCACTGATGTTCTATCAGTATTTTCTGTAGCACTCTGCTGACTCTTGAGAAAATTTGAACAATAAACCCCCAAGGAGGACATCTATGGCAGATGCAGCTCTAAAACTGGGAGCAGAGCCCAAAGAAACCTTTATGGACAAGGTAAGAAATCTGCTGCCTGAAGAGGGACACCTGAACCTTTGCCTTACCTGCGGAGCCTGCTCTTCCGGGTGCCCGGCCACCGGGCTGGAAGGAATGGATCCCAGGAAATTCCTGCGCATGGCAGCCCTGGGCATGGATGAAGAAGTAACCTCTACGCCCTGGGTCTGGATGTGTACCATGTGCACCAGGTGTGTTCATGCATGTCCCATGCAGATCAATATCCCCCAGCTTGTTTTCCAGGCCCGCAAGTCCTGGCCCGAGGAAAAAAAGCCAAGGGGAATCGTACAGTCCTGCAAGGCAGCCATGATCGACAAAGCCACCAGTTCCATGGGTGCCACTTCAGAGGATTTTGTGGAGTCCGTGGAAGAAACTCTGGAGCAGGTCCGCAGCCAGCAGCGCGGCTACAAAGACCTGCAGGTCACCTTTGACCGCAAGGGTGCCAAGTACTTTCTCAACCAGAACTCACGCGAGCCCATGGCTGAACCAGATGAGATGGTTCCTTTATGGAAGATCATGCATGAGGCTGGAGCAGACTGGACTTATGGCACAGCCGGCTGGGCCGCGGAAAACTACTGTATGTTCGCCGGCAACGACGAAGAGTGGGAAAAAATTGTCCGTACCAAGGCCGAAGCCGTGGACGCCCTGGGGTGCGAATACTGGCTGAACACGGAGTGAGGGCACGAACTCTACGCAGTCCGGTTCGGACTGGAAAAGTTCAAGATCCCTCACAAGTTCAAGATCGAATCCATACTGCGCCTGTATGCCGACTGGGTACGTGAAGGCCGTATCAAGCTTTCCTCGGACTGGAACAAAGATCTCAAGATCAAGTTCACCATTCAGGACCCCTGCAACTTGGTGCGCAAAACCTTTGGAGAATCAGTTGCCGATGATATGCGTTACGTGCTCAAGGCCTGTGTGGGCGAGGAAAACTTCGTGGACACCTGGCCCAATAAGTCCAATAATTTCTGTTGCGGCGGAGGGGGCGGATTCCTGCAGTCCGGCTTCAAGAGCGCCCGGCAGGAATACGGCAAACTAAAGCACGACCAGATCATGGAAACCGGGGCCAAGTATGTGATTACACCATGTCACAACTGCCACTCCCAGGTACACGACCTCTCCCACCACTTTGAAGGAGGCTACGAATGTGTTCATCTGTGGACAGTCATGGCCCTGTCCATGGGCATCCTCGGTCCTGATGAAAGGGTCTACCTGGATGCCAGCCTGAGTGAATGCGGTATAAACGAGTGTACTCTGCCCCCAGACGAATAATATGCGCTGCACCTGACTGTTTTGCAGCAATTAAATAAGGGCCTGCACGATTCGCGCAGGCCCTTATTTTTCAAAATGATCAAACCCCTTGAGGCCGAGCTCCCTGCCCTGCAGCATTATGCCCGGCTTGTCTGAAACCGTTCCCAGCCTCCTGCAGTCCGGAACCTTTTCTTGGATCTCCTCCCATCCCTTGCGGGCGCACGCTCCCAGCAGGGCGTAATCCTCACCTCCATTAAGGGCCCACTCGAGAGGATCCAGACCTCTGTCCCGGCAGAAAGATACAACCTCCGGGTGAACCTTGAAGTCCGAACTGATTTCGACACCGGTCCCCCTTCTGCAGAACCTGGGCAGATCCCTGGCCAGACCGTCGGATACATCCATAAGCCCTTTGACCTCCTCTATCCCGGCCAGCAACTGCCCTTCGCGTACCAGGGGCCGGGGTCTCAAGTGTCCAGCAACCGACTCCGGATACCTGTCCAGCCCGGGATCGTTTTCCTCCAGCAGGCTGAGCCCGCATGCCGCCAGTCCTGCCTCCCCGGCCACAAAAACCACGTCCCCTGGATCTGCCTTGCCCCTCAGCATCTGTCTGGCAGGGCTTTCTCCCCAGATGCATACGGCAAGCCCCAGGGATTTGCCGAAGCTTAAGTCCCCTCCGGTAAGGGCCAGTTTGAACTCTGCTGCCAGACTGCTCATATTGCCAAGCATTCTTTTGCAGAACTCCTCGTCCAGGTAGACGGGCCAGATGAGATTGAGGCTGAACCCCAGGGGTACGGACCCGTTTGCCGCCAGGTCGCTTAAATTCACAGCCAGGGCCTTGTGACCGATGTCTTCCGGGGTAAAGTACCTGGTCCTGAAGTGTACATCCTCCAGGAAGAGATCACTGCTTATACACAGGCTTGCCGGACATTTGAGTACTGCACAGTCGTCTCCCCTGCCCACCAGCATGTGCGGATGCTCCATGGGGAAAAGGCTGTTGACTATTTCCAGAAAATGATCTTCGGATTTAAGCATAAGGATTATGGATTATTTGGATTATTCGTAACTATTCCGCACCTGCGGACGAAAAACCAGGGGCCGGGGGTTCGGCAAACTGGGTCCCGCACTTACTTTCTTAAGTCTGCCCAACTTTCAAAGCAAGATTTGCCAGAAAGTAAGTGCGGGATCTGAGCGACGTAGGAAGTGTTAATCAAAACCGTTAAACACTCAACTTGATTCAAAGCATAATATAATTGAAGCTTTTCTGGTTGAAAAACTTGAAGAGGTTTTGATTTACGCTTCCTTGGAGCGAGTTTTTACGTCCTGTTTGCCGAATTCCCGGAACTCTGGAGGTCATATCATTAAGGTGAACAGTTACGATTATTCTTCAAAATTCAGGTATTCGCCGCTAATGGTCTTGAGCCCCACCCCTGGGAAATTGACCTTGTACTTGTTGGGCGGCAGGGCCTGGACCACCTTGCCCCGGCCGAAGACCTTGTGCCGGCAGTATCCCCCGGCCGGCACAGCTGACGTCTGACTGCGCCTGCTGGACTGAGGGCTTACCTCCCCAGGCAGTGTTTCTTGATCACCCGGCGTATTCTCGGCTGCCCTGGGAGAGATTCCGGCCTGCCCCTTCACCTTGCTGTAAAATGACGTATCGATTTCCCGCACAAAGGGACTGGGCCAGACCCGCTGGTTGAACCCGGTGTTTCTCTGATAGATCCTTTGAGGCACAAAAAGTCCCAGGTAATCCCTGGCCCTGGTGCAGGCCACGTATAACAGCCTTTGTTCCTCGTCCATATCGTCCGAGTCCTGCATGGCCCGCCTGGACGGAAAACGCTCTTCCACCAGGTCTATTAAAAGCACCGCAGACCACTCCAGGCCCTTGGCTGAATGAATGGTGGACAGTACCAGGGCGTCTTCCCTGGCCTGCATGCCTACGGGGTCGGAATTTTCCAGGACCATGTCCGCCAGAAAGGCTTCCAGGTGATTGTAGGCAGAGGTTATCTGTTCCAGCTGCTCCAGGCCGCTTAGACGTCTGGGCAGATCATCCATGTGCTTTTCCTCCAGGAAGGGTCGATAGAACTCCAGAACCTCGGTTAAAAAGCCGGAAGGACTGGCCGGCAGGTTCTTCTGCCTGCGCAGCAGTTCCATAAGCCCGGCGAACTGCTCGTTTTTGGTCTCGAACTTTTTCAGCTCAGAACCATCCGCTGTAGTCAAAAAGTCGCAGTATGCCTGGTACAGGCGCTGGGCCGTCTTGGGACCCACCCCCTTCAAAAGCCCCAGCCCCCTCTTCCAGGCCAGGATCTCCGGAGGGTCCTGGACCATGCGCATCAGGGATAAAACATCCTTTATATGGGAAGCCTCGGAAAACTTCATTCCTCCGAATTTCTGGTAGCCAATGGAAGCCTTGTTCAACTCCACTTCCAGGGGATAGGCATGGTATGCCGCCCGGAAAAGAACGGCTATGTCGTGCAGAGGGTATCTGCTGCTTAATTCCTCCACCCGGGAAAGAACAGCCCCGGCCTGGGCCATGTCGCTGGACGGGGTGATGAGCTCCGGTTTGGCCCCGCTGGTGCGGGTGGAAAAAAGGTTTTTATCATATTTCTGACCCATGTTGGACAGGATGCAGTTGGTGAGGCTGAGCACCGGCTGGGAGGAGCGATAGTTCTGCTCCAGCTTGATCACCCTGGCCCCGGGAAAGGTGCGCGGAAAATCCAGGATATTGCCCACGTCCGCCCCGCGAAAGCCGTAGATGGACTGGGCGTCGTCCCCCACGACCATTATATTGCCCTGCTCCGAGGCGATGAGCCGGGCCAGCCTGGCCTGGACCAGGTTGGTGTCCTGGTACTCGTCCACCATGACGTAGCCATGCACGCTGCGCACGTATTCCAGGACCTCTGGATTGTCCATGAGCAGCCGCTCCAGAAAAAAAAGAAGGTCGTCAAAGTCCAGCAGGGCCTGCTTCTGCTTTTCAAGGAAATAGGCTTCTTCCAGCTTTTTTAGGTCTTCCAGGTAGTCATGCAGATGAATTGCCTCGGATTCAATGATGCTTTGCAGGGAGATTTCCTTGTTGCGGGCCTTGCTCAGACAGGAAAGGATTGTGCGGCTGCGGGGAAAGGACTTGTCTCCCTGGCCTACTTTCAGCTCATTGCGCACGCCCTTGAAAAGGTCTTCTGCGTCTGCTGCATCCATCACCGAAAACCCCTGGGGAAAACCCAGAGCCGGGGCGAACTTCTTTAGAATCGTATAGCTGTATCCGTGAAAGGTGCCGCCGCTGACCGTGCCCATCTCCTGGTTCAGCAACTCCCCGGAGCGCCTCAGCATCTGGGAGGCAGCCTTACGGGTAAAGGTAAGCAGTAAAATGTTCTCCGGCGGAACCCCCTGCTCTACCAGGTAGGCCAGGCGGTAAACTATAGTCCGGGTCTTGCCGCTGCCCGCCCCGGCAATAACCAGCACCGGACCCCGGGTAGTGGTCACCGCCTCCAGCTGCGCCGGGTTCAGGCTTTTTTCATAATCTATCATGGCTGATACTTGACTGCTCTGTACTCTGTCTATTGGCATCCGTTATCTTGTGAGTGCAGCATGAAGCTAAGTCACCCAAGTGCTCAAGTCAACAAAACCCCCAGGACATCACGTACCCGACCCGGATCAGCCCCCTGGGAGTCATAAAAAAACACATCATCCCTGCTATGGGTTCCTGTCCGGCCAAAATGACCAAAAACCTCCCGGCGGTCAAACTTGGCCTTCAAGTCAAAGCCGGAGCCGGGCACGCACAGGATATCCGGGGGCGTTCCCACACCCCCGGGGTATATTTCGTCAGCAGTGTAAACATGGTCCATGACCTTTCGGCCCTGATGTTCAAGTTCCTGCAGGCACTCTCTGACCTGCCTGGTCACCTCGGCCCTTTCCACCTGGTCCACCCTGCCCCGGGCAAATCTCTCCCGGTCATGGATATAGATCCTGCCCGGATCCAGGGCAAAGGCCCAGCTCGAGGGATGCATACACCCCAGATCCAGCTCGTCACCCGGCGGGCGGGACAGATTTAAAAAGCCTTCCGCCATTAACAGGGCATTTACATCCACCTCGGTGATAAGCCCGGCAAAACCATGGTCAGCCAAACACATAAGCCTCTTGGAACCGGGAAGATCCTCAAATCTGGACAAGACTTCCCCTGCGGCCCGGTCCAGGGATTTCATAAGACCCATGCAGTCGCTGTGCAGGCTGTGCTTTTCATCTTCTATGGCATGAAACAGAAAATGCCCCAGGCGGTCCAGTTCGGTAAAGACGATTATAAAGAGATCCCAGGCCTGATCCGGCCAGAAAAGATCCAGAGCCGTGAGCCTGGAATTGATGGTCAGGTGCAGCTCTTCAATAAGTTTATCCGGCCTGTCCAGGCCCAGGGTGGTATCAGCTTCCAGTCTGTAGCCCTTCTGGCTGAGTATGGGATAAAGTGCTTTGGGATACACGGCTCCTTCCAGGCTTGGAGCCACGAACCCGGATATTAGCATTCCTTTAAGTTCTGGGGCCGGGTAGGTACAGGGCAGGTTGATTATTTTGCATGTCTGACCTGCCTGGCCAAGGCGCTGCCATACGGTCTGTGCCCTGACGCAGGTCAGATCTGTGAGTCCAAGTGCATAGTTCTGGGGGTCAATCTGGGTAAAACCGTAAACGCCGTGCTCTTCCGGACCTCTGGAGGTAAAAAAAGAAGCCCAGTTCACCGGGGATACTTCCGGCAACTCCGAGCGAATGCCGGTGCATCTGCCCGAATCCATCAGCTCTTTCATGTTTTTCCATACACCTCTTTGGCAAAGGCTTCTGGCAAGACCAAGGGATAGTCCATCCAGGCCCATTATCACCGTCTTGCGGTCCAACCCCCTGTCCAGACCGGCATTTGCCCCCCGGCCCAGTAAATGATATCTTGACGAGTGCATCAGGTAAGGATAATTGATTTGCTTTCAGCAATCAATTCAGGCCTTCCTTGTAAGCCCCGAGCCCGGGTGGCGGAATCTGGTAGACGCCAGGGACTTAAAATCCCTTGAGACTATGTCTCGTGCCGGTTCGAGTCCGGCCCCGGGCACCAATAACATCATGGTTTAATAATAAATAGATTTCTTGTGCAGTACGCAAACATTTTTCTGGATCGGGACGGTACCATCATCGAAGACAGGCACTATCTGGCCAGCCCTGAGCAGATCGTCTTTCTGCCGGGTGTTGTGCATAGCCTGAAGGCCATGCAGTCTGAAGGCTGCAGCCTCTTTCTGGTCACCAACCAGAGCGGCATTGGCCGCGGCTACTTTTCCATGGCGCAATACCATCGCGTCCATGAGGCCCTCCTTGAAATGCTTGCAGAACAGGGGATCTATCTGACTGACGTATCTTTCTGTCCCCATGCTCCAGAGGCTGGGTGTTCCTGCCGCAAGCCGGGCACCGGCATGTGGGAAACAATCAGCATCCGGCACGGCCTGAAAGCGAATCAAAGTGTAATGATCGGAGACAAGCAGGAAGATGTTGCTTTCGGCCGGAACTGCGGTTTTACAGCAAGCATACTCCTGGGCACCGGCAAAGGGGGGGAGGTCATGGCCCGGATGGGACTCAAACTCTGCAACAGCAAATGGATTGAACCTTCAGACAAGGGTCTTCCGGGTATGCCGGCAGTTGCAGCCCGGGATCTTCCCTCCGCCTGGCAGTGGCTGCAGCAAAGATACAGCTGAAGATCTTGGGCATGCCTCATCCAATCATTATTTATCCAGGAAACAAATGAGCTTTAGGCGTATCGGAATCTGGCAGACAGCCTTTCTTGGAGATGCAGTACTGACCCTTCCCCTGCTGCAAAACCTTGCCAGGGCCTTCCCCCGGGCGGAAATAACCTATTTCGTTCGCAAGGGCCTTGGTCCTCTTTTTGAGCCAACTCCCGGCCTGCAAGTCCAGGAAATGGACAAGTACGGGCGCGACAGCGGCTCACTGGGCATGGCCCGCACCCTGGCCTCAATCCGCAGACAGGGCTTCGACCTGTGGGTATCTCCCCATACCAGCTTCAGAAGTGCGATAATATCCGCCCTGTCCGGCATACGCACCCGCATCGGATACGACTCCCCCCCATTCAATAAAGCCGCTTATACGCACACCTGCAGCAGGCGTTTTGCCGAACTGGAAGAAATTGAACGTGTGCTCCAGCTTCTATCCCCCATCAGTGTCCCTGTCCGGGAAACATGGCCCGGCCTTTCTCTCGACCCCCTGGCCAGGGAAAAAGCAGGTGACTTCTGGGCAAAACATACAACCAGCCCTGTCCTGGGAGTGCACCCCGGCTCCACCTGGGCCACCAAGAAATGGCCCGGTACATACTTTGCCGGGGTAATAGACATGGTCCAAGAAAACCTGGGCATGCAGGTCATGCTCTTTGCCGGTCCCGGCGAAGAACAGGCCGCCAGGGAAATAAAGAATCTGGTCCGCCGCCCGGAGCTGCTCCTGGATCTTTCCGGCCGCCTGGACCTGCCAGGCCTGGCCGCCTTCCTGCAGCGCCTGGACTGCTACCTGTGCAATGACTCCGGTCCCATGCACCTGGCCTGGACCCAGAAGACCCCTGTAGTGGCTCTTTTCGGACCCACCACCAGATCCCTGGGATTCTTTCCCCGGGGAAAGCACTCAACAGTCCTGGAAACGGACCTGGAGTGCAGGCCCTGTGGACTGCACGGCGGCAGAAGCTGCCCCCGGGAACATCACCGCTGCATGCTGGACATAACACCCCAGAGAGTATTTGAAGTAGTCAAAGGAAAAATCCATGCCCGGCAAGGAACATAATGTTTTCGTGGTGGTGCGCCTGGGGTCCCTGGGTGACGTTGTACTGACTACAGGAGCGCTTCAGGCCTGGCATGTCCGCACCGGGGCTGAATTCATTTTCGTCACCAAGCAAGCCTTTGCCCCGGCCCTGGAAAATCACCCGGCCATAAAGGAAATCATCACTGTCCCGGGCAAGTACCTGACCACTACCGGCTGGCTGAACTTCTGCCGCCTGCTGGCCCGCCGGTTTAAAGGCCTGCAGCTGATTGATCTGCACTGCAGTCTGCGCTCCAGGATATTAAGGATCATGTGGCCCTGCCGGACTTATACCTATCCCAAGCTGGCTCTGCACCGGCGCATGTTCGGTCTCACCGGCATGGACCTGTTCCGGCGCGGGCTTTTAAAATCCAATATCCCCCAGCGCTACTTCCGCGCCCTGTACCCAGGACCTCCTGCCCGTTATACCCTGGAGCCCCGTGTTTACCTGTCCACTAATGAAAAGACCGGGGCCAAAAAAACCCTGGAACAGGCCGGTATTTGTCTTTCCAGCCGGCACGTTCCGGTTAAACCCCTTGTCGCCCTGCATCCCTACGCCACCCATCGGGCCAAGGCCTGGCCCACGGACAACTGGCTCGCCCTGGCAACCCTTCTGGAAAACCGCGGCATGGACTGGATAATCATCGGCCGGGAAAATTATTCCCTTCTGCCGGACAGTTCCAGGGACCTGACTTCCAGGACCGACATCCGGCAGACCTGCGCCCTGCTTGAACACTGCACCGCCCTGGTCACCGGAGATTCCGGGCCTATGCATCTGGCCCGGGCAGTGCAGATTCCCCTGGTGGCTATGTTCGGTCCCACCACCCGGGAGTGGGGGTTTTTCCCTGCAGCAAAAAACAGTCTGGTCCTGGAAGCCAAACTGCCCTGCAGGCCCTGCTCCCTGCATGGAAGGCTCAGAAAAATCTGCACCGCCCCCTGCATGCACCACATCACCCCAGGCCAGGTACTGGAGGCTCTGAACAAAATATCTGGCCGTCTGGACATGCCGTCCTCTACTCCCTGACCCCATAATCCTCCCGGAAAAACCTGCGTCTCCAGGCTGCAGCAGGGTCCCTGCAATTCTATCCCTTTACTTTTCAGCCTCTGCTGGTTATTATTCATGCAGTGCGCCTGTAGCTCAGCAGGATAGAGCAGGAGCCTTCTAAGCTCTTGGCCGGGGGTTCGAATCCTCCCAGGCGCGCCATCCACCATCCCCTTTTTCATTACGTCAGTATCTTTCAGTCCGTTTCAGTCCGGGACAGGCAGGATCACAATCAGATATGTTCCCTCTTCTTCAGATGTGGTGAAGGTTATCTCCCCGCCGTGGGCCCGGGTGATGAGCATGGCGCTGTAGGTGCCAAGACCTGTACCGTATTGTTTGCCGAAAGT
>PWFB01000038.1 GCA_003553695.1 Desulfonatronospira sp. | reverse complement strand
TAAAGAAACCTTAACCGCCCGTTCGAAGACTCACTCAAGACGCAAAGGTCGCAAAGGAAGGCAGCCTTGTCCAAAACCGTGTCCCGGTTTTGGACAATACCCCTGCTTCGCGTCTTTAACTTTGCGTACTTAGCGGCTTTGCGGTTCAAATTTTTCTTGTTTTTTATGACAGGGTTTCAAGAATAAGTCACTAATAAAATATTATGCCATTTTTCACCACGGTCCGGGAACTTTGCAAACAGGACGTAAAAACTCTCTCCAAGGAAGCGTAAATCAAAACCTATACACGGGACTGAAAGCCAGTATATTTTTAATAACATGCCTTGAATCAAATTCGGTGTTTGACGGTTTTGATTAACGCTTCCTACGTCGTTCAGACAGTTTACGCCCAGTTTGCAAAGCCCCCGGACCATGGATCTGCAAGTATAAGCTTGGATTGTACAGCTTTAGCAGGTGGTGAAAAATTATAAGCCATATATTAACTCCGGGTTATGAAGTACGTCACTTTTTATTTTCACCGTGAATTGCGGGAATACTTCGGGCTTGATTATCCTCTTGAATATGTACTCCAAAGAAGGGCCTCCATCAAGGATATTATCGAAGCCCTGGGGGTGCCGCATACCGAGGTGGGAGAGATTCTCACGGACGAGGGGGAGGCAGGTTTTGATCATATTCCGTGTCCAGGGGAGAAGATTTTGGTCCGGCCGGTGGAGGCCCCGGTGGATGTAAAGAGTCCCACCAGGCTTCGCCCGGAGTCCTGGCCGGAAACCAGGTTCATCGCTGATGTAAATGTGGGCAAGCTGGCCATGCTTTTGCGCATGCTGGGGCAGGACACCCTGTGGAGCAACAGCTACCAGGACCGGGATGTGGCTTTTCTGGCTGCACAGGAGCGCCGCATTGTGCTGTCCAGAGACAGGGGGCTTTTGAAGCGCAAAGAGATAATGCACGGCCGATTGGTACGGGCCAGTAATCCAGATGACCAGCTAAGGGAGGTGGCCCGTATTTACGGACTGGACATTTTCTGCCGTTTTTCCAGGTGCCTGAGATGCAATCAGGTTCTTGAGCCGGCGACCAAATCCGAGATAATTCACCGTTTGAAACCCAGAACCAGAAAATACTTTGATTACTTTGAAATCTGCCCCGGCTGCGAGCGCATCTACTGGAGAGGCTCGCACTGGGAAAAGATGTGCTCGCGCATCCATTGACCACGGGTGTTGCCTTTGTCAAGGGAGCGGGTTAAGGCTTTGTCCCTCCTGGAAGCAGAAAAGACTGTCCTGTTGAGGCGGGGCGATTGGAGGGCAGGGCAGCCTGAACCTTAAGGCTCAGGCCGGTATGACCATATCCCCGGGGTCGGTGGAAAGAGAGGACAAAACCCTGGGCTTGTCGCTTATATGCACCACGTCCTCCACCCTGACCCCAAGTTCCTGAAAATAGAGTCCTGGTTCCAGGGCCACCACATGTCCCTTTGCAAAAACCGGTTCAATGTGCTGCTCCATTTCCCTGGTCAGACTCATGAAAGTAGTGCCCAGTCCCGATTGAGCCAGCAAAGAGGCCTCCTTGTCTTCTTCCTCCTCCCGGGCGGCATCGGGAGCAGACCCCAGCAGAGGCTCTTCGTGCACCTCCAGGCCTATACCATGCCCGGCGGCATAAATCATGTGCTGCTCCAGGCTCTTCCGGCGGAAAAGTTTTCTAATGGCCTCTTCAGGTCCGTAGATGCTCTGCCCGGGGTGCATGCATTCCAGTGCAGCCTGGCGGGCCTGCAGCACAAGGTTGTAGTATTCCAGAAAAGTGGCCTCAGGCTCGCTTCCTAGATAAAACATCCTGGTTATATCCGACCAGTAGCCCTTGATTCTCACCCCGTAATCTATGAGCAGAGGTCCTTTTTCCAGGTCCTGGTCCATCCATCTGGAAAAAGCCAGGGCTGTGCCCGGGCCGCTCTTGATGCGGCACTTGGATTCCTCCGCGCCCAGGGCCTTGGCCCTGGCGTCGAATATTCCGGAGAGTTCCTTCTCGGATACGCCAACCCTGATTCTCTGGCGAAGGTGCTCCATGGCCTGATCCGCAATCATGCAGGCCTCTTCCATGCGCTGTATCTCAAAGCTGTCCTTTATTTCCCGCTGAGCATTTATTTCATGGGTTATGTTCATGTGGTTGCGGATCTGGAAATACTGATACAGAAAAAGGCTCAGGTAATCCGTTTCTATGCCTATGGGCGATTCGACGACCTTGCGCATCATGCCCTTGACAAAGGTGTTTGGAGGAGGGCGCAGCATCTTTTTGGCCATCATGCGCTGATAAGCGCTTTTGGCTATATCCAGTTCGCCGGCTGTAACCGGGATCAGACTGTCCCGTTTGGCTTCTTCCAGGACCGATCTTGCAGCCACCAGTTCGGGTTCGTCGTAGGCCGGAACCAGGACGAAAGAAGGCTCGTGAGGATATACGGAGGTAAAGTAGTAGATATTTTCCGGCTTGTGGATGAGTATTCCGGTCAAGTACTTATCCCGGGCTCTTTCCTGCAGGCTGAGTATCCTTTTCCAGCCGGTCATTATTTTGGGCTTGTTCATATTGTCTTGAGAGTTAAGAGTTAAAAGTTTTGTAAGTGTTCACCATAATGATAATGAGCTCCAGTGGTCCGGAAATTCGGCAAACAGGACGTAAAAACTCGCTCCAAGGAAGCGTAAATCAAAACCTATACACGGGTTTGATAACCAGGATATTTCCTATAACATGCTTTGAATCAG
>PWFB01000003.1 GCA_003553695.1 Desulfonatronospira sp. | reverse complement strand
GATCTTTTTCAGCAACCTTGCGCATTAAACGCTCAAAATCAGCCAGCCTGGCCTCAGCCAGACTGCACATGGTCTGGAAAAACTCACACACCTTCTGGTCCCCCACACTGTAAACCACCTGCTTGCCTTGTTTTTCCACCTCTACAAGCTGAGCCTGCCTGAGCACCTGCAGATGCCTGGAAGCATTGGCAACACTCAACCCTGATTCCCCGGCCAGAGCCTCCACGCTCCTGGGGCCCTGCCGCAGAAGATCCAGCAGCTCAAGCCTTTTGGGGCTGGAAATGGCCTTTCCCACCCTGGCCAGCTGCTCGTAAATCCTGTCTTTGGTCTCGATTGTTTCTACCATGGCCCTGCTCCTGTATTAAAATCAAACATTCAATTGATCAATTGAATATTAAAGAAAAGTTTTCTTGTCAAGGAGAAAATCCCTGAGACTCAAACTATTTCTGGTAATCATGGAAAATCAAAAACATCAAGGCGGGTGAAAATCCGGTTGACATCCGACAGGTGAAGGCGTAAAAATTTATTCTTTACGGGATGTAGCGCAGTCTGGGAGCGCACCTGAATGGGGTTCAGGGGGCCGCAGGTTCAAATCCTGCCATCCCGACCATAGATTTCAAGGGGTTAGGCTTTAGGTCTAGCCCTTTTTTTGTGCTACATTTTCCTTGTGGATATAAATATTAGATTCCTAAATCCTGCCCTTCTCTCTGCATTACCTGTGTCTCAAGGTCTTCTTAGGCAGGGCGTGAAATCTTCTTTTCTTTACATGCAAGCAGCACTTAAACCGGAAGGCCATTAAAAAGCCCTCCATTATGGAGGGCTTTTTTGGAGTTCAGCGTATTACCGCTGGTTGAAGTTGCGTGTCTTAGAAGTCGGGTTCTTCGTATTCTTCAGGTTCATATTCTTCGTAGCCTTCGGGAGCTTCATAACCTTCGGGCTCATATTCTTCGTAACCTTCAGGGGCTTCATAGCCTTCGGGTGCTCCGTATTCTTCAGGGGCTGGAGCATCATAGTCCTCTCCGCCATGACTGTCTGCATGCAGGTTCATTCCAAAGCCGAATACCAGCATAAAAGCAAAAAGCAGACTCAACACCTTGATACCCATTTTTTCAAACATAAATCCTCCTTGGTTTTAATTAGGTTATCATTATATTCCTACCCTATATAATGCGCTTGCAAAAAGTCATTCTGCTGGCGCAGAATATATTCAGAAAAAAAATATCAATGTTGAAATATAAAGCCATTGATGCTCAATCCAAAGACTGCAGTCTTCTGTTTAAGGACTGTCGCAGTTCATCATCTGTTTTTACTGCTTCCATGGCTTCATTGTAGGTTTCAAAATCCAGTCCCTGCTGCTCTACGGCTCTGATCATGTCTTCACCTGCCTTTTCCAGTTTCTGCATGGTCGTATCCGAATCATTCAACTCCTTTAGTTCCCGATGCATCTTTTCCTTGATGGATTTAATGGCCTTGCAGGCTTCGGCCACTTTGTCCAGCTCATTTTCACCTATATCTGCACCCATAAAATTTTTACCGTCCTGCATAGTTTCCTCCTGGAATATTTGCATAAAATTAAAGTAGTGAGCATTGTTTTTGGCCTGAATTATTCATTATGAAAGCAACCCGCGTGCCAAAAACGTTTTATAAGGGCTGAGAGGCCTGTTGAGGCGGATATCCGAAAACAAAGGCCTCCTAACCCAACAGGACATTGTGCAGCCAGGACATACAGAAAAATGTGCAGGAATTGCATGCTGTGTCATTTTTGCAGATGCAGGTAAATACTTATTCTTTCCCGTGGTCCAGGCGCTCAAGCAGGTTCTGCACTGCTTTTTCCAGCTGCCTGTCCCGGCCGGCAACCTCATCTTCCGGGGTCTGTTTGATACGCAGGTCGGGAACGGCCCCGTTTTGCTCCATATCCGTTCCATCCGGGAGGTACCACCCCCGGGAAGGAACCCGGACCTGTGCCCCGTCAATCAGCCTGTATCCCGAGGTGGAAATGACCCCGCCGTAGGTCTGTTCCCCCACCAGCACTCCCCGGTCCAGGGTTTTGAAGGCATGGGCCAGGATTTCCGAGTTGGAATAACTCTTTTCATTGGCCAGCATGTTTATAGGCAGGGTGTAGCGAGGGACAGGCAGACGGTCCTGGGGGTAATGCCCTGTCTTGCGGTGATCCGCCCCGGCAGGTACGGTATAGGCATGTTCACTGGCCATGATGGAAGCCAGAATATAGTCTGTTGTATACCCTCCGGCGTTGTTGCGCACATCAATGATCAGCCCTTCTTTTCCTTTTGCCGCGGAGTACAGATGCGCCTGAAAATCATCCAGGGAAACCTGATTCATGGCCTGAATATGGATGTAACCCAGACGCCCGTTCGAGAGACGGGAAACCTCTTTACGACTATCATCCCGGAAAGCATCATAGCGAAGACCTGCCAGGTCCTCATGGGAAACCGGGGTGACCAGGGCATGATGGCTCAGCAAACCATCCACTGCTGGGCGCTTAAAGCCTACAATCACCTCCCGGCCCACTGTCCCCCGCAATCTTTGCAGCAGGGTCTCGCGCTCTTCAAACCGTCTCATGTCGATACGGGTAATAATGTCCCCGGGCTGCAAAGGTACTGCCGAACGATGCGCAGGGCTGCCGGGCACAACCTCATTAACCCTGAACCCGTAATCACCGTCTTCCATACGGACCTGCTGGTAGCTGATGCCCAGACGTCCCGAGGGCTCGCGAGTCCCTGCTTCCGGACCCGGATTGAAAACCCCGGTGTGCGAGGCCCCCAGCTCGCCCATGAGCCGGTTGGAAATATCGCTGAATTCGCTGGCGGTCCTGGTGCGCTTGATTAATTCTTCATAGTCCCGGGTCAAAGAAGGCCAGTCAAGACCCTTCATGTCCGACAGGTAGAAGTGCTCCTGCATGACCCTGGCCGCCTCCCGGAATTTCTGCAGGGACTGCTCTTTCTTATCAATGCGGATATTGTCTGAAATCCCGGGACGCTTGTGATTTCCCCCGGCCAGGGGGGCAATGCCGGCTTCTCCGCGTAAAGTGTAGACTGCGCTTTTCCCGGTTAAATTAAGCCCCTGGACATTCAACGCGGAACCCAGACGCTTGCGCTCGCTGCCGTCCCACTTCAGGGTGATTAAATCATCCTCCCCGGAATTGAACAGGAAGCGATCCCCTCCAGGAGTCATCTCATTGGAAGTCTTGTTCAGGGGAGATCTGGTGACAGCCTCCACCCTGCGCCAGGCATTTTCCAGATCCATCCTGGCGGGCTCAAGCCCAAGAGAGGTGGGGACAGGAGGACTACCTGGAAGCCGCACCGGCAAAGGGCGTAACTTTTCCGCTTCTTTACCCGCCTCACGGTAATAATTGTGCAGTTCCCGGATGGTCATATTTTCCATGTCCGGGTCCAGGTAGACCCTGTACAGATCATAACTGTTGCCGGACCGGTTGGAAATAAAGCTCAAGATCCGGCCGTCGGCGGACCAGCGGGGATTGAGATCATTGCGGGGATGCCTGGTAATATTTACAGGTGCTTCAGAACCGTCAGCAGGGACTATGAAAATATTGGAGCTGAAATCAAGATCGTTCTGGGCATAGGCGATATATTGTCCGTCATGGGACCAGCGCCAGTGGATACTGGAGTCCCAGCCCTCAACCAGTTTCTCTTTCTCCCCGGTAGACAGGTCTTTGACCATCAGATCTCCAAGGCCGCGCAGGAAAGACAGACGTGTGCCATCCGGGGACGGAGAGGCCCGGCGATCATTATGCCCGCTGTCCACCACCGGGATCACCTCAAAATGCACCGCATCATGCCAGCGGGCAGGGTCCATCTCCAGGGGCATTCCTTCCGCCGGTTCCAGCGCCAGGTCCTCTTCAAACTCCTGCTGCAGCTCAGGATCAGGATCATGGGCAGGTTCCGCTCCAGGGTCCGGGGCAGGATCAAGTCCGCGTGGTATTGCCGGGTCCACTGGGTGCAGGGGTGCAAAGGGATCATCTGCTTCATTTTCAATATCCACAACGTCTTTTTCAGGCTGTA
Organism: Desulfonatronospira sp.; assembly: GCA_003553695.1. GTDB lineage: Bacteria > Desulfobacterota > Desulfovibrionia > Desulfovibrionales > Desulfonatronovibrionaceae > Desulfonatronospira. The sequence continues at coordinate 8,421 of PWFB01000003.1, read as the reverse complement.
CCTGTAAATGTAGCTCTTTCCTTTCAGGCTTTAATTCAGAACCTTCAGCCGGAGCCTGTTGCGGGCTCATTTTAGATTGCCAGTCAACTGTTATGTCGTGTACCCCCAGCCTGATTTCCTCCCGGGTCAGGGCCACTCTGGCCTTGTAGATGGATTCGCTGCCGCCGGCATCGCTTGTGAAGTAAAGCCGCAAGCCATCCGGGGACCAGGCCGGGTCACGGTGACGGGCATGGCTGCCTGGATTTACCGCCCTGGAGGGACTGTGCTCATCCACATGGCGCACGTAAACCCGGCCGAAGGCCACCTGGGCCATGACCTGACTGTCCGGACTAAGGGCCGCTTCAGTTACCTCCCTGTCTATGCTGCGCAGCTCATGCCTGTCCAGGCCGTCATCTCCTGCCCGCAGATTTATGGGCTCGGGCTCAGCTTCGCCATCTTTCAGGTCCAGGGAGTAAAGGCGGTCCCAGCCCTGCAGCACCACGGTGCTGCCGTCGGATGAAACATCAAAATACTGTACGTCTCTTTCCTGAAAATCCGTCAGCCTGACAGGTTCCAGCTCTTCTTCACCAAGGTCCACCCGGAAGAGATTGACAGTATCCAGTTCCCGGTCGGACATGAAAATCAGGGCATCATTTCCTGCCCAGCGGGCCATGCCGTCATCTCCATCCCGGGTGGTAATGGCCTCGAACCTGTCTTCTTCCCGGTGATGCATCCAGATGTTCATGGCATCCGGTCCCCGGTAATGGCGTTTGTTCCAGTCGTGATAGAAGCCTCCCCTGGTGAATACAGCCATACTGCCGTCAGGAGACAGCCTGGGCTCGGAGCCGAAGGCCTGGTGCAGCCGCTGGTGCTGCCCCCCCAGAGGGGATAGCCTGTAAGGGCGGTGTTCCCGGTACACATCCCCCTCCAGAAATCCCGAAAAGGTAATGACCTCACGACCCTCTTCATCCCTGGACCAGTCAGGGTTGCGCATGAAACGGTCGCTGTAGGTCAACTGCTGAACCTGAGTACCGTCCTTCTGGATACGCCACAGGTTCATGTACCCATCACGCATGGAGGCGAACACTATGGCCTGCCCGTCCGGACTCCAGCTGGAATACAGGTCGTCGTGCAGGTGGCGGGTCAGACGATTTGCATCTCCCCCCTGGATATCAGCCAGCCAGAGATCTCCACCAGCACTGAAAACTATCCTGGAACCATCCGGACTTATGGAAGGAAAGCGCGGCAGATCCACAGCCCCGGACCCTGCCCGGGCAGCACCTGCATAAAGAAAAAGCATGAACAGGAACAGCAGGCCTGCAACCATTACCGTCCTGGAAAATCCTGTCTTCCGGGAAAAACCATTCCTGAAAAAAATCCTGCTGCCTGCAACCCTGTAATATATCATAGCTATTTTTACCCTTTTCTAAGCCTGATTGTAACTGTTCACCTTAATGTTATGAGCTCCAGTGGTCCGGAAATTCGGCAAACAGGACGTAAAAACTCGCTCCAAGGAAGCGTAAATCAAAACCTATACACGAGTTTGATAACCAGGATATTTCCTATTACCTGCTTTGAATCAGGTTCTGTATTTTACGGTTTTGATTAACGCTTCCTACGTCGCTCAAACAGTTTACGCCCAGTTTGCCGAACCTCCGGACCCTGGCTTTTCGCCCGCAGGTGCTGAATAGTTACCCCTGATTAACAATTTTCGACCCTGGACATCCATTTTTTGTTGATCCCTCGCTCTGCGGCCCCTGACTTTCAAAGCGTCCTTAAGGAAACACTTGAATTTCGCCCTGCTTTAAGCTGTTGATCATACCTGCAACCAACCGTTGAGACAACAAAAAAACATAGCCAATCTCTTAAATGCCCCAATCCTCCAATACCTGAATCCCATAATCCCATAATCCACACCAAGGATTTACATCTCGGCCTTATTGCCTTATCAGGTACTCCATGCGATACTTTCCGGTATTTCTGGATCTTGAGTCCAAAACCTGTCTGGTGGTGGGAGCCGGTCCCGTGGGCCGCAGAAAAATATCCACCCTGAATAAAAGCTGTGTCGGCAGGCTTGTGGTCATCGACCCCGGGGCAAAAAAAGATTTTTTCCCGGAAAATGAAGCCATCCAACTGGTAAACAGGTCCTTTGAACCCGGCGATGTTGAGGGCTGTCACCTGGTATTCGCCTGCACCTCCGATCAGGAAACAAACCGGCAGGTGGCCCTGGCCTGCCGCCGGAGAAATATCTGGTGCAACACGGCCACTGATCCGCATCAGGGGGATCTTATTCTGCCAGCGGTGCTGGAACGCGGGGACCTGATTCTGGCGGTTTCCACCTGCGGGGCCAGCCCCGCCCTGAGCGCCAGGGTCAAAAAGGAGATGGCTTCAAGATATGGACCGGAATACGCTTCCTTGACCACTCTCATGTCCCGGGTTAGAAATCAGGTTTTGCCCCTGGGACTTCCCCAGAAGGAAAATCAAAGGATCTTTCATGCAATACTGGATTCAAATGCAGCTGAACTACTCAAACAAGGCGACCGGCAGGGATTGCACAGGCTCCTGCAGAATCTTCTGCCCTCCGGCGCACACACCCATATCCAGGAGATGATCCATGCTCTCTTTTAGGATACTGGACCTGATAATCGCCCTTTTGTACCTCTCCGGGGCCATAACCTTTGTCCTGGGGCTTATCTATACCCGCAAAAAGGTGCAGAATGTCTCTGTATGGCTGACCATGTGCGGGTTTATCCTGCACACTGCCGACCTGGGACTCAAATATACCCTGGGCCTGGGGGAAGTACTTACCCAGTCCCAGTTTTACGTGAGCCTTATGGCCTGGACCTTTCTACTCATCTTCTTTCTGCTCTGGTGGAGACTGAGACTTGACTTTCTATCCCTGATAGCCGCTCCCCTGGCCCTGGTGACCTTTACCTGGTCCCTGGCAATCTCCCCGGCAACCCTGCCCATACCGGGTATTTTGCAGGGCCTGTGGTTCGGGCTGCACATTGGATCGCTTTTTATAAGTATCGCCCTGCTGGCCATGGCTTTCGGAGCGGGCCTGGCCTACCTGCACCTGGACAGCAAAATCAAGACCAAATCCAGAATGGGCAACGTAACTAAAGAACTGCCCTCCCTGACCACCTTTGACCGGGTCAACCACTGGGCTGTCCTTGTGGGCTTCCCCCTGTTCACAGTAGGCACTCTTTCAGGATTCATCTGGGCTGCATTTACCTGGAGAACAATATTCACCTGGGACCCCAAGGAAGTATTCACCATTGGAGTATGGCTGATTTTTGCCTGGCTCTTCCACAAACGGGCTACCGGAGGCTGGAAAGGCAGAAAACCGGCCAAACTGGCCATAGTGATTTTTATTTTGTCCCTGATATCATTTGTGGGCATCAACTTTTTCACTGAAACTCACCATAGTCTTAGACCCTGATGGAACAGAAAATTCACCTCTTCGGCCTCAGCCATAAAACTGCTGAAGTTGAAATCCGGGAAAAGTTCGCCCTGACCGGATTCAATCCCGTTACCGTGGAACTGGTCTCCAGGGACGGCCCTGTATCCGAAGCTCTGGTGCTTTCCACCTGCAACCGTGTGGAGATTTTGTGCGTTGGCACTTTGGATGATGAGCAAATCCGAAGCAGGGTGCTAGCAGCCTGGGCTAGCTTTTGCAACGCAGATCCGGATCTGCTGGGCCGGCATATTTATCATTATACCCATCGCGAGGCTGTCAAACATCTTTTTTCCGTGGCTGCCAGCCTGGACTCCATGGTCCTGGGAGAACCCCAGATCCTGGGCCAGCTCAAGGACGCCTACCGCAAGGCGGTGAATGAGCGCAGCACCGGGGTGATCATCAACCGCATGCTGCACAAGTCCTTTTCCTCGGCCAAAAGGACCCGCTCTGAAACAGCAGTGTCTTCCAGTGCAGTCTCCATAAGCTATGCCGCAGTGGAACTGGCCAAAAAGATATTCGGCGAACTGGATACTCACCGGGCCATGCTTATCGGGGCTGGAGAAATGGCTGAACTGGCTGCCCTGCACTTGTTGAACCAGGGCCTCAAGGAGATCATGGTGGCCAACCGCACCCTGGAAAGGGCCCAGGAACTTGCCCGGAAATTCGGAGGGCGGCCTCTTTGCCTGGAGGACATCTTTGAGTACCTGCCCCAGGCGGATATTATAATCAGTTCCACTGGATCAGCTTCAGCCATCATCAGGGCCAGGGATATCCGGGACGTGCTCAAAAAAAGAAAGCACAGGCCCATGTTTTTCATCGACATAGCCGTGCCCAGGGACATCGACCCGGACGTGAACCAGCTGGATAATGTCTATCTCTACGATATCGACGATCTGCAGGAAGTGGTGGAGGAAAATCTGGCCGGACGCAGGGATGAGGCCCGCAAGGCCGAAGAAATTGTTGAACAGGAAGTGGATAAGTTTGAAAAGTGGCTCAGTTCCCTGGACTTAAGCCCGACAATAGTAGATCTGCTGAACAAGGGAGAGAACATAGCCCGCAGGGAAGTCAGAAAGTCCCTGCGCAATCTCCCGCCGGACTCGGACGAAAAAACAGTCCAGACCATGGAACACCTGGCTGAATCCCTGGTGGGCAAACTATATCATGAACCCATAGTCTTTCTCAAACGAAGGGCCATGGAGGAGGGGTCTTCAGAAAAATACATCGACCTGGCCCGCAAGATCTTCAACCTGGACGAGGAACAGATCCCGGATAACCCCCATGCCGAGAAAAAAAGGAAATAATATGCGCTCTTACATGATACAGGATATAAGGCCTGCGGATATGGAGACAATTACTGATTATCTCCGGGAAACCGGATATAAATCACCCCTGGAGGGAATATTCTGGCTTCCCCTGCCTCAGGAGCTGCTGGGAAAAGCCCAGAAGGACCACAGCGGTCTGTGCGGCCCATACTACCTGGCCCTGGAGCTGGGCCAGGACTGGCTCAGGCTGGAATTTCTGGTTCGCAGCGAGCAAAAGCTCAGGTGCGAGTGTATCATGTATGCCGATGCCAGGCAGCGTGAAGCCATGATCGACTTTGTGGATGAACTGATAAGAAACAGGGACGTTGCTGTATAGAGGACAGATTTCAGAGGACTGAGGACAGAAAGATCAAAGCGTCAACCGGCAACTATTTCGTTCTCCATCTCTGTTTCAACTTTTTGCTGGCCAGTCTCAGAATTTCCTTGACCCCGGCTCTCACTCATACTAATTTTGTTTGTTGATATAAATCATCTCAACCCAAAGCTCAGCCATGCAAAAAAATACTCACTGCACAGAAAGAAAACAGCCTCCTCAAGGGAACTGGTACGCCCTGCCCAAGAGGAATTGTTTTTGCAACTAGAGCAAGTAAGTGAGGTATTTTATTATGCAGGAATGGATTAAAGAACTGCAGCAGATGGTCAACACCAGGGAAAAACTGGCTGAATATGTGAATATAGCCCCGGAGGAAGACGAAGCCATAAACACCATGCGCACCAGGTGGGGTACGACTCCCTACTTTGCATCCCTCATGGACCGAGAAGACCCCGACTGCCCTGTCCGCAGGCAGGTAATTCCCTCCCTGAAGGAAATGGAAAACAAGTATGGCATCCAGGACTACCTGATACACAAGGAAAACCGGGCTGTAGGAGAAAAACGCCCGGACTGCATAGCCAGGCAGTACCAGGACCGTATCGCTTTTACCGTCACCGATGTCTGCGCCAACTATTGCCGGCACTGCTTCCGCAAGGAGCTGGTGGTGGACCAGGGATTGAGCCTGCGCTTCGATGTGGACGAGGGTCTGGGATGGATCAGGGATCACCCTGAAGTGCGCGACGTGCTCATTACCGGCGGGGACCCCTTTATCCTGTCCGATGAAAAGCTGGATCGCATCATCACGGAATTAAGGCGAATCCCGCATGTGCAGATGATCCGCTTCGGGACGCGCACCCCCATAGTTCTGCCCAACAGGGTCAACAAGGAATTGTGTGAAATCCTGGGAGATTTTCACCGGATACCGGTGTGGATCAACACACAGTGCAACCATGCCAAAGAAATCACCGAGGAAACCGCCAGGAGTGTATACGAGCTGATGCGTTGCGGAGTAAACGTGGGCAATCAGGCCGTACTTTTAAAAGGCATAAATGATACCCCACAGTCCTTCAGGGAACTGCACCAGAAGCTGCTGACCGTACGCATACGCCCCTATTATGTATTCTACTGCGAGCCCGCTCCAGGGATAGATCATTTCCGGACTCCAGTGGAAAGAGGGGCAGAGCTTATCAGGGATTCCATCCGGGGACACACTACCGGGCTGTGCCAGCCCATGTACGTTATTGCCACCAATATCGGCAAAGTCCCCCTGATGCCCGATTACTACCTCAAGGAAAAGACGGACGAGGAGTACGTTTTGAAAAACTACCTGGATCAGAACACTTCCCTGCCTGTCATTCCGGAATAAAACATTCAATCCTGTTTCTGCCGGGAACTGCAGTAACCCCGGCAGAAACCCTTATTTGAAAACATGACCTTCAACCAGACAGACACCGGCTTTTCTGGATACACTTCCCCAGGCAGCTCCTCTGCTTCTTCTCATTGCCACGCAGCTTTTTACCCCGATACAAGCTATCTTTCGCATCAATCTCTGGATATAGTTTCAGACCTTCTATATATCCATACAACACCGGCTCGCCAATCAACTTATTCCCCCAGCCTGAGCTGAAGGAGTTCATTATGTCCAGTACAGATGTTGAAGCCATGATGGAACACACCGACTCAACAGAAATCATATTCACAGACCTCAACGGACGCATCAGACGTCTGCCGGTCAACCCTAAGAATATCAGGCAGATTGCCGTGGAAGGCATAGGTTTTGACGGCAGTTCGGTAGCCGGCATCGCCACCGTGGAACACAGCGACCGCTTGCTCATGCCTGTCCTGAACAGCCTGAAAATACTGCCCTTCAAGGAGAAAAAAACCTCTCTTTTCGTGGGTACCATCCACAATGAACACGGTGAAAGGGCCAGCACCGACCCCAGGTATGTGCTGGAAAAAGTCGTGGCTGAGGCCGAAGAATTGGGATTCAGGTTTCAGGCCAGCCCGGAATATGAATTTTTCCTGTTTCACCAGGATAAATATTCAAGGGATCTCAATACGGACAATGCCGGCTACTGTGAAGCCGACCCCAGGGACCAGGGGGAAAAGGTCCGCAACCGCATCATAGATGTCCTGACCAGTTGCGGGGTGCCTTTTGAAAAGGCCCACCACGAAGTAAGTCCCTCCCAGCATGAAATAAACTTTGAATGCTCTGACCCCTTGAATGCCGCGGACAGGACCCTGGTCTTCAATTACGTAACCCACATGATTGCTTCCGAACATAACCTGCACGCCAGCTTCATGCCCAAGCCCTTTAACAACAAGAATCGCAACGCCCTGCACATTCACCTGTCCATGCAGGACCGTGACGGACAGAACGTATTCTACCAGAAGGATGCAGAGCATGACCTGAGCCGGAAGGCCAGGCAGTTCATAGCCGGCATTCTCAAGTACGCCAGACAGACCTCCATTCTCATGGCTTCCACCTTCAACTCCTACAAGGCCTACGTCATCGAACGCGAGGCCCCGGTGGTGGTGGGCTGGGGGCCGCGCAACCGCACTTCAATGGTGCGCATTCCCTATGCCACCAATCCCCAGGCCACAAGGCTGGAGCTTAGAAGCCCGGACCCGGCCGGAAACATCTATCTGCAGCTGGCCGCCTTTATCAAAATGGGCCTGCAGGGAATCCGGGAAGGCCTTGACTGCAATAATCCGGACAAGGGCAAAGCCTATTTTCAGTCCACCCAGAAAAAAGTCTGGGATACCCGCCTGCTGCCCAAAACCATGTTTGAAGCCCTGGTTGAGGCTGATGACAGCCAGTTCCTCCAGGAACTCCTGGGAGAGCAGCAATATCAGAATCTCATGAAAATCAAGACGGCAGAATGGGAAGAACACCGCACCAGCGTTACAGCCATGGAGTTTGACAGATATCTGCCTTATTAAGATTGTGGATTATGGGATTCTGGGATTGGGGGATTAGGCGCTTAGCAAAAACATCGAAATAACATGCTGGTAAAAGTGAGGAGCTGATCATTCCTTCTTTTTTCTGAATTTATCCCAAATGGGTCTATTTTTCGAACAGGGTCGCGGAAGAGGCCCAGCTGGTGTTTGTATATTTCTTTACGAAAACCACTATTTCGTTTCCATCCGGAAATTCTTTATTTCCGGATGTTGAAGCTGATGGTTTTCTTTCCGGAAACGAGGAGTTTTTTCTTTTGGCAAGGAAATCAAGCAATTATGAGGAGGCGTATCTTACGGTTGACGAATAATTGTGCAGATTGACGCCGCCAAAGGGAAAAAGAACCGTTTCCGGATTAAAACTATGTAACCATTGAAAGACCTTCAGG
>PWFB01000203.1 GCA_003553695.1 Desulfonatronospira sp. | reverse complement strand
CAAACCAGTGCCGCGGGCAGGATGGACCGGCTATTGAACTGGTTCGGGCTCAGCCGGGAACAGCGCAGGGACATGAAGATCCTGCAGGGCGATCTGAACCTGCCCGGCCTGGGTCTGAAATCCCGGGACGCTGAAACCATGGCCGCAGAGGCGCAGGAAATTATCCACTGCGCCTCGGATACGTCTTTTTCCGCCCGCAGGCGGGAACAGGTGGAGAAAACCAACGTTCTTGGCCTGGAAAATCTTCTGCATATGGTCCGGAAAAGCCCGTGCCGGGCTTTTCATCTGGTCAGCACCGCCTACGTGGCCGGCAGACAAAGGGGACTGTGTGCCGAAGGAATAAGAGAGGTCCGGGAATTTCACAATGTTTACGAGGAAACCAAGTTCAGGGCCGAGAAAATGGCAGCCAGGCACTGTGCTGATAACGGAATAACCCTTTATGTTTACCGGCCCTCTATTGTCTACGGTGACTCCAATACGGGCAGGACTACTTTGTTCAATGCCCTGTATTATCCCATCCGGACCCTGCATTTTTTTCAGAAGCTCTACACCAGGGACATCCTGGAAAACCAGGGAAAAAAGGCCCGGGAAATGGGAGTCCGCCTTGAAAAAGACGGAATCATGCATCTGCCGGTGCGCATAAAAAGCTCGGATGAATGCGGCCTGAACCTGATTCCGGTGAATTATTTCGTGGAGGCGTTCATGACCCTGCGCCGGGAGTGTCCTGAAGGAGGAGTATTTCATGTTGTCAATCCCCGAAGCACAACCATCAGCCTGCTTGCGGATTATACCCGGCGCTTTTTCCGGCTGGAGGGAGTGCGTGTTGTGGCGCCTGAAGAATTTATAAAGCAGCCCCGAAACGGCCTGGAAATTCTCTTTGACAATCATATCCGGTATTACAGTCCCTATATGCAGGACAAAAGAATCTTTGAACATTCCAGGACAGGGGCAATTTTGTCCGGACAGAACGTAACCTGCCCCGAGTTCAGCTATAAAGTCTTTGACGCCTGCATGCACTACGCAGTTCAGACGGACTGGGGCAGACTTTTATTGGTAAAATAATGCACCGACTTTCTGCCTTTTGCTGATCAGCCCGTCTTTAGATCTGAAGTATGATGCTGCCGTAATCCCCGACCTGATTCTACAGGCCAGAACCACAATATGGAGTCCAACAGACTGGTATGACGGGCAGTAAAAAAGGCGAAAAATCAATGGAAAGACAGGTTTCCTATGGCTATAAAAAAATCGCGGCCTCGGAAAAACGCCGGCTTGTCCGGGATCATTTTGACTCCATCGCCCTTCGCTATGACCTGGCCGATACCCTGTTGAGCTTCGGGCTGCATTTCTTGTGGCGCAGGCGCGCGCTGGACAGGCTGAGGCTGAGGCCCGGAGACAGAATGCTGGATTTGTGTGCAGGCACTGCTGATTTCGCGGTTCAGGCTGCCGGACGGATTGGACCCGGAGGACAGACTGTTGCCTGCGACATCAGCAGGGAAATGATGGAGGTGGGGCGGAAAAAGGCCCTCAGGGCAGGCGTTGAAAAGCAGATCAGCTGGGTCCAGGGGGACGCCGAAGGCATGGGCTTTTGCCGGCACAGCTTTGACGCGGTCATGGTGGGCTACGGAATCCGAAATTTTGTCTTTCTTGAACAGGGGCTGCTGGAAATTCACCGGGTCCTGAAACCCGGAGGCAGGTTTGTGGCCATGGAATTCTCCGTTCCTGAAACCCCCTGGTTCAGGGCCCTGTACAGGTTTTATTCCTTCAGGATCATGCCCGGAGCGGGGCGGCTGATCACCGGAACAGCCGATCCCTTCAAATATCTGGCTGAGTCCATCCGGGTCTTTCCCGCTCCTTATCAGATAAGGGCCATGCTCACATCCTGCGGATTCGCAGAGGCAGGATTCGAGCCCATGAGCAACGGCCTGGCAACGCTTCACTTTGGAAAAAAGCCGGGGAGTCAGGAAAAAATCACTGCTAAAATTCCGGTACAGGGCTGATGAGATTCCACTGCAGACAGGAAGATTCAGGGGATATTCCGCTTCCCAAGTCTCCTGGTCCAGGCCCGGGACGATCCTTTTCTGACTCCTTCCTGTTTTCCCCTGGAACAGGCATGGAAAAATCCATGGCTTTTTCTGGAAATCCCCCAATACGGCGGGCATGTGGGATTTCATCTTCCGGGCAGAGAAAACATCTACTGGTCGGAGTACAGGGCGGGAGAGTTTCTTTTTGGCTGCCTATAGCTTGCAGATGTTCAGAAACTGTCGCAAAAAAATATTCTGCCTAAAGCAACCAGGCTGTGAAGGTTGCCGGCAGCAAAAGAAGCCCCTGCAGGCTAGGCATTAAACGGTGATCACTTTATCCGCGTGGCTCATGGCCGTAATGATGTCCAGCATATTGGTGGTCTGGCCTGCTTCCTTGGCATCGGCAAGCCCGAAAAAATCCAGGCAGGTGCCGCAGACCAGGACCTGGACCTGATTCTCCTCCATGTTCTGCAGTGTCTCCAGCACCGGGCTGTCCTTTACAGCCAGCTTGACCCCGGAATTGACAAAAACCACCATCCACAGGCTGCTGCCCATCTCCGGCAGGGTCTTGATGAAGTTCTGCATGAGTTTTGATCCCAGTTCATCGTCACCTGATCCCAGCCTGCTGGTGGATACAAAGACCAGGGTGCGCATGTTTTCGCCTGCTTCGGGCCTGGGTGCGCCAACTTCATGGGGTCCGGCTGCCGGAGCTTCGCTTCTGCTGGCATGGATGGTCCAGATATCGCCGTTTTT
>PWFB01000100.1 GCA_003553695.1 Desulfonatronospira sp. | reverse complement strand
TGCCCGGGGTCAGCTGCAGGCTCATCCTGGACTCCTGCTTTTTTTTGTTTTTCGTATTTCTGGCAGCCATTATTACATTTTTTCCGGGGCATGGACTCCGAGGAGTCTTAGTCCGTTTCTGATTACTGTGGCCGTGGTTTGTAAAAGGAGCATGCGTGCCTGGATGAGTTCCCGGCTATCAGCGTTTAGTACCGAATGTACTGTATAATAGCGGTGCAGCAGTCCGGCAAGCTCCCGAAGATAAAAGCTGATGTGATGCGGGCTTAAGTTCCTGGCCGCAGCCTGAACCATATCCGGAAACATTTCCAGCTGTTTCAAGAGCTCCAGGTCTTCCTGGGAGTCCAGAAGGTGCAAAAGGATTTGTGGGTCAGGGTCTATGCCTATCCCTCTTTCAGCAGCTTTTGCAAAGACTGAACAGATTCGGGCGTGGGCGTACTGCACATAGAAGACCGGGTTGTCCATGCTTTTTTTCTTGACCTCTTCCAGGTCGAAATCCAGGTGGCTGTCGCTTTTGCGGCTGAGGAATATGAACCTGCAGGCGTCTACACCCACTTCTTCCATGACCTGGCGCAGGGGGACAAATTCTCCGGAGCGGGTGGACATGCTCACCTGCTGCCCGGCCCGCAGAAGATTGACCAGTTGCACCAGGATGACCCGAAGGCTTCTGGCGGGCCTGCCCAAGGCCTGGATGGCGGCCTGCATCCGGGGTACGTAGCCGTGATGGTCGGCTCCCCAGATATCCACCACGGTCTCAAAGCCGCGGTTGAATTTGTTGTGATGATAAGCAATGTCCGAAGCAAAGTAAGTCAGGGTTCCATCGGACTTTTGCAGTACCCGGTCCTTGTCGTCTCCCAGGGAGGTGGACCTGAACCACAGGGCCCCGTCATGGATGTAGGCCAGATCTCTTTTTTGCAGCCACTGCAGGGTCTTCTGGACCTCGCCTCGGTCATAGAGATCCTGTTCGGAAAACCATACCTGATGCTCGACGCCGAAATGTTCCAGGTCGTCCTTGATGCCTGCCAGGATGCTCTGCACGGCCTGTTCCCGGCACAGGGCAATGGCGATGTCCCGGTCCTGATCCAGAAGGGTCTTGCCGTGTCTGGCAAACAGTTTCCTCGCGTCCTCTTGCAGGTATTCACCCTGATAATGCTCCTGGGAAAGTTCCGTAGCCAGCCCGCAGAGCTGCTCGTACCTTATGAGAACGGATTCTCCCAGGACATGCATCTGCCGCCCGGCGTCATTTAGGTAATACTCGGTACTAGCTTCAAAACCTGCAAAGCGCATGATCCTGGCCAGGGAATCCCCCAGGGCGGCACCCCGGCCGTGTCCGATATGCAGCGGGCCGGTGGGGTTGGCGGAAACATATTCGATCTGCACCCTTTTTTTTCGGCCCAGATCAGAAGATCCGAATGTGTCCTGTTCATTCTGAATTACGGGGATGATTGACTGCCAGAACGATGGCTTGAAGGAAAAGTTCAAAAAACCGGGTCCGGCAATTTCTATGCCTTGCAGCTGTTCTGCCCTTTCCTGAAGAAGGTCTTTTAACCTTGCAGCCAGGTCCCTGGGCTTTTCCCCAGTCTGCCCGGCCAGGAGCATGGCCAGGTTGCAGGCCAGGTCTCCGAAACTTTTTTCCCGGGGAGGTTCTATAGAGGCCTTTTCCGGCCATTCCAGGTCCAGTTCATGGACTGCGTCCCACAGGTGTTTTTGGACATATTCTCTGGCAAACATTTATCTTCTTCTTTAGTCCTCAAGCTCGATGTCCTTGAGGCAGGACAGGTTGCTGGTCTCAATGCCTGAGTCGCGGCCAAGAATCTGGGGGATCATCCTGGTCAGGACGCCTTTGGGGCCAAGCTCCACGTACTGTCTTACGCCCTGTTCATACATTTTTTCTACAAGCTGGGCAAAGTATACCGGAGAAGTCATCTGGGTGGACATAATCCCCCTGATTTTTTCCGGGTCCTGTTCCATGCCGGCTGTGGCATTGAAAAATACCGGAAAGGCCGGCTTTTTCCAGTCCAGCTTGCGCATGACCTCTGCAAGCTCTTCGGCCGCCTCCTGCATCATGGGGCTGTGAAAGGCCCCGCTTACAGGCAGGTGAAAAAGCCTTCCCCTGGCTTCCTGCACCAGAGGCTCCAGCTGGTTCAGGGCTTCTTTGTCCCCGGAAACCACAGTCTGAGTGGGGGTGTTATAATTGGCCACCAGGATGCCCTTGTCCGTATCACTGGCTACCCTGGCCACCATGTCTTCCACTTGGTCCTTTTTCAGCTTGAGAATGGCTGCCATGCCTCCCTGTGAATGGGGGTCAGCCTCGTCCATGAGCCTGCCCCTGAGGGAGGTTAGCTGCAGCACTGCCTGTGGTTCCAGTACCTGCGCGGCGCACAGGGCGCAATATTCGCCCAGGCTGTGCCCGGCGCTGTAGGCAGCCTCCAGTTTTGACTTGAGGCTTATCCACAGGGTCAGGTTGACTGCGGTGAGGGCCGGCTGTACATAGCGGGTTGCGTCCATCTCCTGGCAACCCTGGTCCCAGAAGATTTCGCGCAGGGGATGGCCACTGGCCTGTTCAGCCATTTTCCATATTTCCATGGCTGCAGAGTCGCTTTCGGCCAGGTCCCGGCCCATGTTGACCTCCTGGGAACCTTGACCGGGGAACAGCACCCCTGTAAGCTGCTTTGACATTTTTACCTCCAAAATTCAGCAAACCTCAACACTTACTTTTTTTGGGTTTAAAAGTCGAGGGGTTAAACACGGGTTTTTTGCATGCAGCAAGAGGAAGTAAGGGCAGAGCTGGCAGGACTTGGCTTTGATATCAGCCCG
>PWFB01000078.1 GCA_003553695.1 Desulfonatronospira sp. | reverse complement strand
ATGATAATGAGTTCCAGTGGTCCGGAAATTCGGCAAACAGGACGTAAAAACTCGCTCCAAGGCAGCGTAAATCAAAACCTCTTCAACTTTTTTCAGCCAGAAAATCTTCAATTATATTATGCGTTGAATTAAGTTTGGTGTTTAACGGTTTTGATTAACGCTACCTACGTCGCTCAGACAGTTTACGCCCAGTTTGCCGAATCCCCGGACCCTGCCTATTCGTACGCAGGTGCTGAATAGTTACGAGAATTATAAGTTATCAGTTAATTGTTAATGTTAAAGCTCCCGCCTAATCGCCGGTGACATCCCTGACCCAGCTCATGGCTGAAGCAACTGTGGGAAATCCTGTGGTGGAGGTTATTACTATCAGGGTCTGGCGGAGTTCTTCCGGGGTGGCCCCGGCCTTGAGAGCCCTGCGGGCGTGACTGTGAACCGCCCCTTCAAGCTTCAGGGCTGCTGCCGCAGACATCTGTATAAGCTCAACCGTCTTTTCATCCAGAGGACCCTCCTTGCGCACGGCATTGCCAAGCTCTGCCACGGCCTTGATAAATCCGGGATGCTGTTCCTGCATAATCTGATAATTTTTGGGCAGCTGATCTTTACTCATGACTTTTTCTCTCCGTTTTTTAAAGTTGTATGGTATAATTTGCTGTAACTATGCGGCATACTTGCTAGGTCTTTGCTCTTACTCTCTGACTAAACGCCCGGGGTACCTGCCATCCAGCCATGAACTCCCGGGGGGTTTTGCCCTCATCCAGATGATTGATCAGGGCGCTGCCGAAAACCACGGCATCCACGTGTTCCTCAATGGATTCCAGCTGGTCCCTGGAACTGATGCCGAAACCCAGGGCCACTGGGCATTCAAAAATGTCCTGCACCTGGCGCAGTTTATCACCCAGGACCTGCATTGAACCGGACTTTGTACCGGTAATACCCATTACAGACACCACGTAGACAAAAGCCGGATACAGCCCTGCGTATTCCTGCAGCCTTTCCTGAGAGGTATTGAGCCCCACCAGGGGAATATAGGCCAGGTTGCTTTCTTTCAGGACTTCCCTGTAAGGCTCTGCTTCCTCCAGAATGAGATCCGGAATAATGAGCCCGCTAACTCCGGCCTCCTGGCAGGCAACGGCCAGTCTTTCTACTCCATACTGCAGAAATGGATTGAAGTATCCCATGAAAACCAGTCCGGCCTGAATGTCTTTTCTGTATCTGGCCAGGCCTTCAAAAATCCAGTCCAGGTTCACCCCCTGCTCCAGGCAGCGTATGGAGGCCTTTTCCACCACTGGTCCGTCCGCCACAGGATCAGAAAAAGGCACGCCGATCTCTATGACATCGGCCCCTTCTGAGTCCAGTTCCAGGAGGACGTCCCAGAACCGGTCCCTGCTGGGAAACCCGGCAGGAACAAAGGGTATCAGGGCCTTGCGCCCGCTGTCCACGGCCCCCTGGATCTTTCTGGTCAGTAAATTATCATGATGCATTGCCCTAATTCCTCGTAATTAGATTTTTATACTTCTGAAAACCTGTCCTGAAGCTTTCTTCTTCCGTCCTCACCAATTCCTGAATCCCAGAATCCTCTACTCCATCTGCTCCCTGACGATATCCAGATCCTTGTCCCCTCTGCCCGAAAGGTTGATCAGGACCTTGCTGCCCGGCTTGATGGAATCCCTGTTTTCCACTGCCCAGGCCACGGCGTGGGCGCTTTCCAGGGCCGGGATGATACCCTCCTTGCGGGACAAAAGATTAAAAGCCTTCAGGGCCTCGCGGTCATGAATGACTTCGTATCTGGCCCTGCTGCTGTCCTTTAAAAAGGAATGTTCAGGCCCTACCCCGGGGTAATCCAGACCAGGTGCCACTGAATGCGAAGGCAGGATCTGGCCTTCCTTGCTTTGCAGCAGAAAGGTATGCGTGCCGTGCAGCACTCCGGGAGTGCCCCTGGAGATAGTAGCTGAGTGGTGATCCCCCGGACCACCCCTGCCCCCGGCTTCCACGCCCACCAGCTCCACCTGCCGGTCTTCCACAAAAGGGTGAAACATGCCGATGGCGTTGGAGCCGCCGCCCACGCAGGCCACCACTGTATCCGGCAGTTCTCCGGTCTGCTCCAGCATCTGCTGCCTGGATTCCCGGCCGATTACAGACTGCAGCTTACGCACCAGCAGTGGAAAAGGATGCGGTCCCACAGCAGAGCCCAGGCAGTAGTGTGTATCCGACTGGTGCGCTATCCAGTAACGAAGAGCGGCATTGATGGCGTCCTTGAGGGTCCTGGTTCCGCTTTCCACCGGCTCCACCCTGGCCCCCATGAGTTCCATGCGATGCACGTTTATACTCTGGCGCTGTACATCAAGGGCACCCATGAAGACTATGCAGTCCAGCCCAAGCATGGCCGCTGCCGTAGCTGTGGCCACCCCGTGCTGTCCGGCCCCTGTCTCCGCCAGCAGGCAGCTCTTGCCCATGTGCCTGGCCAGAAGGGCCTGCCCCACGGTGTTGTTGATCTTGTGCGCTCCGGTATGGGCCAGATCCTCCCTTTTCAGATACACATCAAAACCCAGTTCTGCTGTGAGGTTGCGGCAGGGGTAAAGAGGCGTGGGTCGTCCCACGAATTCGCGGCCCACCCGGTCCATATCTTCTACAAAGGCCTCAGCCGGCAGAATATTGTCCATCGCCTCCTCCAGTTCCGCCAGGGGCGGTACCAGCAGTTCCGGAACAAATCTGCCGCCGAAAGCACCGAAATAACCCTTTCTCATTTTATTCCTCGCAATTTATTGACTGCTTTTTTAACCCTCTCATGGTCTTTCTGACCCGGACCTGTTTCTACCCCGGAATTGAGATCAACCCCTGCGGCCTGTGTCTTAAACACCAGGTCCAGATTGTCCGGTCCCAGCCCCCCGGCCATAAGAAACGGCACAGGACTCTCTACGTCCTCAAGCCAGCTGCAGGCTATGCTCCGGCCATGCCCCCCCATGCTCAGGCCTGCGTCCAGCAGAAAATACCTGCAGACCGGCGTGAATTTCTCAAGTTCACCCCCAAAAGCACTGCTGCTCTGGTAACGTTCCGGCCAGAAGGTCCTGATGACCATGTCCCCCCCAAGCTCACGGCAGAAGTCAGGCTCCTGTCCGCCATGGAGCTGAACCATATCCAGCCCGGCCCTGTCTGCGGCATTAAGCACTTCCCGGACTGTTGCGTCTACAAATACTCCAACCCGGATCTCACTTCCTTTGCTCCACCCTCCGACTTTTTCAGGGGATACGTACCTGGGGCTGCCGGGATGAAAGATAAAACCGGTGAAATCCACCCCCAGATCCTGACATAATCTGAGATCCTGTGGATTTGTCAGCCCGCAGATCTTGATTTTCAGCTCCGGGCTCATGGGAAAAGCTCCTTTAGTTTCTCCCCCGGCCGGTCACAGGACATGATGCTGGTGCCTATCAGAAAGGCGTCGAAGCCAAGCCCGTGAAGTTCGTCCACCTGGGCTGAATTGTCAATACCGCTGGCACAGATCCAGACCTCTTGAGGCTTTTTCTGCGGCACAAGGCGTCTGGACATGTCCAGGTCCACCGTGAGCCTGTCCAGGTCCCGGTTATTGACCATGATGATATCTGCGCCGGCATGCCTGACCATGTCCAGTTCCCCGGGGGCGAAGATCTCCACCACCGGTTCCAGGTTATAGCTGCGACTCAGGCGCATCAAGTCCGTCAACAGCCCCAGGTCCTTTACCACCCTGGCAATAAGCAAAAGCGCCGAGGCCGGTGTGGCAGCGGTCTGTTCCACCTGCAGGTAATGGAATATAAAGTCTTTCCTGAGCACCGGGACACCGAGTCCGGCAAATATATCCAGGTAGTCCAGACTGCCCTGGAAATATTCTTCTTCAGTAAGCACGGAAAAGGCTGCTGCTCCCCCGGCCATAAAATCCTGCGCCGCATTTTGCGGGGAAAAAGAATCGTTTATGATCCCCCTGGAAGGCGAGGACCTTTTGTATTCAGCAATAATTGCCGGGCCGGGACCGGTTAAAGCCTCTCGAAAACCGGGTCTTGGGCCCTTATACACCTCCAGGGTTCCACCTCCGGCCTTGAGCTCTCTTAAAGCCTTCAACTCCCGGGCCTTGGCCTGCACAAACTTATCCAGCATGATTCTACCCTGAAAAGTTAAGTGTTTTAAGACCGCCCCTGACAATAGCCCCGGCCTCATGCATGCATTCCTTCAGGTCCACATCCGGGTTGAGCAGGTGCAGGCCAAGGCCCAGGTTCAGGGCCACCATGTCCTGCATGGGCTTCGGCCCTAGGCCGGACAGAATCTCGCGCTGCCTGGCCAGGGCAGTGTCCTTGTCTGCACAGGCCAGGTCCTCCGGGTTGCAGGCCTCAAACCCCAGGGGCTCGGGGTCCAGAAGCATTTGCTCCTGCCTGCCGTCGCGGATCATAATCACATGATTCACCCCGCAGGGGGTGAGCTCGTCAAACCCCATGGCCCCGTGCACCACTGCAGCGGACTGGACCCCGCTTTCAGCCAGGACCCCGGATATAAGAGGCATAAATCCGGCATGGGGTACACCCAGTATCTGATGCGTGGGCCTGGCCGGATTCAGAAGCGGTCCCATGAGGTTGAACAGGCTTCTTATGCCCAGCTCCCTGCGCAGAGGGGCTATACTTGCAAAGCTGGGATGAAAATGCGGAGCGAACAGAAAGGCAAAGCTTCTGGCCTTTAATTCCTCTGCCACCTGGGACGGATCATCCAGAAGCGTAAGCCCCAGGGCCTCCACCACGTCCGCGCTGCCGCAGGAGCTGGATACAGCCCGGTTGCCGTGCTTCACCACCTGGATGCCCTGATCCGCCAGAAAAAAGGCCACTGCAGTGGAGCAGTTGAAGCTCTGGCGCGAATCCCCCCCTGTACCACAGGTATCTATAGTTTTCCCGGTCAATCCCTGTACAAGTCTGGCCCGCTGCAGGGCCACACTAACGGCAGCAGCCAGTTCAGAGGCGCTTTCGCCTTTGGTGCGAAGGCCCATGAGCAGCGCCCCGCTCTGGGCCGGGGTGATTTCCCCTTCAAAGAGGGCCTGGAAAACATCCCTTCCTTCACTGTAATCCAGGTCCTGCCCGGAGCATATCTTATTCAATACTTGTTTTATCTGCATGCTTTTCTCCTCATCTCTAATCCCCCAATTCCCCAATTCCAGAATCCCGGAATCCCCTAATTTCCACTGCATAATCCCAGAAAATTCTCCACAACCTTGGGTCCCCAGGGGGTAAGGATTGATTCCGGGTGAAACTGTTCCCCCATCCAGGGCCGATCAGTATATTCAAGGCCCATGATCTCATCATCCTTGGTCCTGGCAGTGATACGGAATGCCTCGTCAGGAACCGCCCGTACCAGCAGGGAATGATAGCGGCAGACCTCGAAGGGATTAGGGATGTCTTTGAACAGTCCTGTCTCCCGGTGATAGACTCTGGAGGTCTTGCCGTGCATTATGCGATCAGCCACCTCAATCCTGGCCCCGGCAAAATGACCCAGCACCTGATGCCCCAGACAGACCCCCAGAACAGGCACATCTGGACGGAGATTTTTTAAAAAGTCCAGACACAGCCCGGTATTTTCCGGGCGGCTGGGTCCCGGGGAGATGATTACAGCCTGCAGATCCTGCTTCAGGGAGTCGAATATCTCTTCCTGATTGTTTCTAAGGACAACCGGGTCCACATCCAGCTTTTGCAGCACCTGAACCAGGTTGAAAGTAAAGGAATCAAAGTTGTCTATGAGCAAAATCATCCGGTCCTCCGGTAAATGTTAGAGCTTTGCGTATGGCCATGGCCTTGTTCTGGCACTCTTCCCATTCTTTTTCCGGAACGGAATCGAAAACCACTCCGGCCCCTGCCTGCCAGTGTATTTTTCCATCCCTGATCCACAGGCTCCTGATGGTTATGCCCGTATCCAGGTTCACGCTGTCCTTGTCCAGGCCGATCCACCCGATGGCTCCGGCATAGGGTCCCCTGGGAGCAGGCTCATGCTCGCCGATTATTTCCATGGCCCTGATCTTGGGGGCCCCGGATACGGTTCCAGCGGGGAATGAAGCCCGGATTACCTCCAGGGCATCCAGTCCCTCCTTGAGCCTGGCGGACAGGTAGGAAGTCATATGCATGACATGGGAAAATCTCTCCACCCGCATGAACTTGTCCACTTCCACACTTCCGCCCACAGCCATGCGGCCCAGGTCATTGCGCCCCAGGTCCACCAGCATGACGTGCTCGGCTTTTTCCTTGTCATCGGACAAAAGGTCCTCGGCCAGTCGCTCGTCCTCTTTCTCGCTCTCACCCCGGTGCCTGGTCCCGGCAATGGGCCTTAGCTGCAGTACGTCCTGGCCGCACTTGACCATGAGTTCCGGAGAAGAACCCATGAGAGTAATATCCTCCATATTCAGGTAAAAAGTATAGGGCGAGGGGTTGATACGCCGCAGATGACGGTAAACCAGAAATGGATCCCCCCGGAAATCCGCGCTGAACCTGGTGGAGAGAACCACCTGGATGGCTTCCCCCTGCCTGATGAGCTCTTTGATATCCCTGACCCTTTCCTGAAACTCTTCCTGGGTGGGCCTGGTACTCACCTCCCCCATCCTGAACTCGCTTTTGGCCTTGCATGGCTTGGGCTTAGGCAGAGCTGTCTCCTTGTCCAGACAGATATAGTAGCAGGTGTGATGCAGGTGATCGAAAAGAAGCATCCGCCCCGGCAGTACCAGCTGGGCCTCGGCATCCTCCGGGGGCAGTACTTCTGCCAGTTTGGGTTCCAGAAGCCCACCCAGGCCAAACCCCAGGTACCCGTAAACAGCTCTGGTCACCGGCGGTAAGTGGAAACCTGGATCAGGCTGCACTTCCAGTTCAGCCAGCACAGAGCGCACTCCCTGGATGAAATCCATCCCCTGCATCTCTTTCAGCCCTTCCAGGCGCTCATCCATGGTCTTGACCCTGAGCCTGCCCTCGCTGCAACTAAGCTGCAGCCTGAAATCCCAGGCCAGCAGGCTGTACCTTCCCAGACGGCCGTCCCCCTCGGAACTCTCCAGCAGTATCCCCTTTTCCCTGCCGATGAGGCTAAGATAAAGAGACACCGGCGTCTGCGTATCCGCCGGCAGGCAGATGGCCTTTTGCTGCAGGTTGATCATATTTTTCTCCTTTTGCTTAAATTAGCGTAACTATTCACCTTCTGCTTCAACTGGATAAACTAAGCGTCTCGTTGCGGATTCATGGTCTGGGGGCTTTGCAAACTGGGCGTAAACTGTCTGAACGACGTAGGAAGCGTTAATCAAAACCGTACAAACACCGAACCTGATTCAAAGCATGATACAGGATATATCCTGGTTATCAAACCCGTGTATAGGTTTTGATTTACGCTTCCTTGGAGTGAGTTTTTACGTCCTGTTTGCAAAGTCCCCGGACCATGGTGAATAGTTACAAATTAGCAATCGTAGTTTATCCCAAGTACAAACAAAAAAGGCCACGTACTCCCGGCAGGGAGGACGCGGCCTTTGGTAATAAAACAAAATCAAAAAACAAGGCTATCCCCCCTGCCTGTCACTGAAATTGCGCCACCACCACAGAGCCTTGTCCGTCAACAGTTCAAATTCCCCTGCGGCGCTCAAATTAAGAAAAGACTTGAAGCGTCGGATCATCTGCCCGGTGTAGGGATTGTCCTCTGCCAGGGAGGAAAAAAGTTCCGAGTCCTCATTGAGCATTTTCCGGGCGGCCCTGGCCCTGCGCCTGAAGGACGGAGTGGCGAAAGTGTCCAGGTCAATATTCTGAGGCAGACTGGCGAAATAAGAGATGGTGGTCACGAAGTTAAGGCCCTGTATACAGGCCATGGCCTGGTCATGCTCCCGGCAGGAACTCATGAAGGTATTCATCCCCCCCCGGGCAAACACATCATGCAACGCCTGCACGTGCTCTTCACGGAGATTGTGTCCGGGGCACAGGGCCACCTTGAGTTCATCATCTTCTGAAGGACTGGGTCCGAAAAGAGGATGCGTGCCCATTACAGGCCCATGATGAAAGTTCTGCATCTTGTTTACCGGCAGGGTCTTGACGGAACAGATATCCGCCAGGATAAGAGAAGGCTTGAAGTAAGGGCTCATAAGGCCCAGCACTTCATCCAGGCCGTCCACCGGAACGGCCAGCAGAAGCATATCCGCCCCGCCCAGGATATCCGGCAGCTCTTCTTCCGGAAAGGGCCTGTCCAGGGGCAGGACATTTACTCCACCGGCTGAGAGCTTATTCTTGATGAGGGCCCCCATCCGCCCCTCGGAGCCCACCAGGACCAGCTCGTTTACCATATGCATCAGTCCCCTCTGCCTGCGTAAGCCCGGCGTACTTTTTTCCATTCATCCCAGAAGCCGGGAAAGGACTTGTTGACGCAGGCGGGATTGTCCAGGCTCACCCTGATTCCGGCCAGCTCATAGAGGGAAAGGCTCATGGCCATACGGTGGTCACCGTAAGTCTTGAAGTGGATTTCACCACCGCGCACCAGTTCTGCCGGCTCCATCTCCAGTCCATCCTCCGTGAGCCTGCACCTGCACCCGGCCCGGCTTACTTCCTGCTGCACCCCGGCCAGCCGGTCACTCTCCTTTATCCTCAAATGAGCCACATTGCTGATCCTGGTGGCACCGGTGGCCATGGAGGCCACCACAGCCACAGTGGGAACCAGGTCCGGGCAGGTACCCATGTCCAGGTCCACCCCGTGCAGTCTGGCCGGGGAAACCATCACACCATCATGCGTTGCTGCAACCTTTGCCCCCATGAGTTCCAGAATCTCCAGAATACGCCGGTCTCCCTGCCTGGACTCAAGATCCAGCCCGCAAACTTCCACCGGCAACTCTCCCACCGCACCCGCGGCCAGCAGGTAGGAAGCATTGCTGAAGTCCCCCTCCACCCTGTATCTCACCGGGCTGAACACCCCCGGCTGCACCACGAAGCGGATTTTTCCCGGCTCCACGTGCTGGATCCGGTCCGGATCTGCATGCCTCCATTGGCCTTCCTGGAGGGTCTGCAGCTGAGCAGGGTTGCCGAAACGCTGCATGGCCTGCAGGGTCAAATTCACGTAAGGCCAGGACACAACCTTTTTGCCCCCGATATTTATCACCAGGGAACTGCCGGCCATGGTAGCGGCCATAAGCATGCCCGAGAGATACTGGCTGCTTTCATCCAGGCTGACTGTAATCAATCCTCCCGGAAGTCCCGAGGTCTCAATGCGTACCGGGGGGCAGCCATCAAGCCCCAGATATTTAAAACGCACGTTCTGCCCCTCCAGGCTCTGCCCCAGACTTTTGACGGGCCTCTGGTGCATTCGCCCGGACCCGGAGATTTCGAAACTCCCCTGCCCTGCCGAGACAATGGCCGCCAGCAGCCTGCAGGTGGTCCCGGACTCACCAACGTCCAGCTTCACCGGGTCCAGAAAAGGCCCCTTTATGCGTCCTCCAAGTCCCTTGACCACCGGTTCTGAATCAGTTCCTGAAAAAACGGCCCCCAGGGCGGCCAGACAGTCCCGGGTGCGCAGGATATCCTCGCTAACCAGAACATTCTCCAGTTCCGAAGTACCCTGGGCAAGCCCCGCAGCCAACAAGGCCCGATGGGAAACCGACTTGGACGGAGGTGCGTTTAGTGTAATTTTTTTATGCATAAGGTCATATCTTTTGGTTGATATTTATATGATCCAGTCTCATCACGCCAGAATCTGCGGGCCATGGGGGTAACTGCCCAGCACCCGCATGTAGTAGCAGTTGTCCTCCAGGTCTTTTAGAACACTGGCATAGTCATCAGCTGTCAGATCGCATTCCACGTCGGCGAAAAACACGTATCTCCACTTCTCCGCCCGCAGGGGCCTTGATTCCAGCTTGCGCATGTTGATACCCTTGACGGACAGTACCTGCAGGGCGCTCACCAGAGAACCCGGCCTGTCCAGCACGGAAAAAAGCAGGGAAGTCTTCTCCCGGTTGCCGGCTTCCGGGGGATGGGCGCTAATAATCAAAAACCTGGTCCAGTTGTCCGGCAGATCCTCTATGGAATTACCCAGGACATTCAGCTCGTAAAATTTGGTCAGTTTCTGGTGTCCCACCGCTGCAGTGCCTGATTCGGATGCTGCCCTGGAAGCAGCCCGGGCCGTACTCTCGTCCGGAATCACTTCCACTCCGGGCAGATTGGCCCGAAGCCAGGTGGAACACTGCTGCAGGGCCAGGGGATGGGAATAAATTTTTTTTATGGCCTCCAGCTCCGTCTCCCGGCTGAGCAAAAAATGGCTGATGCGAAAATATACTTCAGCGTGAATAAAGACCTCGAACTTCAAAAACATGTCCAGGCTCTGACCAACGCTGCCCTGCATGGAGTTTTCCAGGGGGATTATCCCCAGTTCCGCTTCCCGGGTATCCACAGCCCGGAATACGTCCTCCAGACTGTTCTTGGGGGTGAATCTGGCACTGTGTCCCAGGTACTCCACTCCTGCAAAGTAGGAGAAAGTCCCTTCCGGTCCCAGGTAAACCACCTTCTGGGGCTGCTGCAGACTGCGCGACGAGGAGAAGATCTCCCGGTAAATGCTTCGCAGATGTTCTTCCGGCAAAGGACCGGGGTTTTTCTGCGCCAGTCCGTTTAATACCTCTTTTTCCCTGAAGGGCTTGAAAACATTGTCCCTGGACCTGGACTTGATGCCCCCCACCTCCAGGC
Organism: Desulfonatronospira sp.; assembly: GCA_003553695.1. GTDB lineage: Bacteria > Desulfobacterota > Desulfovibrionia > Desulfovibrionales > Desulfonatronovibrionaceae > Desulfonatronospira. Next base: position 2,025 of record PWFB01000078.1, on the reverse strand, counting down.
TGAGCCCGGCCCGGCGGTTCAGAAGCTCCAGGAGTTCCTGGTCCAGCCGGCTTATTTCAATTCTTATTCTTTTGAGATTTGCTTCCTGGTCCATGACTATTTTTCCCGGATATCTTCCTGGATACGCATTCCGAAATGCCGTCCTGCCTCATCGGCCCGGCACATAACCTGATCTCCTTCCTTCAGCTTGACCACGCTTACCGGGCTGTTGTCCGCCCCCACCAGGCGAATGGTCTCGGCATTCTGCAGAATCACGCTGCCCTGGTGCCCCTCGAACTCGGCACTGATGAGCAGCATGGGCCGGACCTCGGTCTTGATGCGCCCCACCACTGCGGATTTGGCATCGCCCTGGCCGGATACGATAAGCACCTGACTGCCTGGCCCCAGTTCTTCCAGGTAAGTGGTTCTGTCGCCGGGCAGGCAGGTATAGGAATGCACTGCTCCGGCATTGATCCTGAAGGGCCTGGGGGCCACATAGGGATTGGACTCTGTTTCGGCATTCACCAGAAAGGTAAATGCGCTGGAATTGCCCACCAGCATGCCCTCAGCTGTATTTAAAAGGGAAATGGTGTCCACGCACACCCTGTGCCCCAGCCCCACGGGAGTTATCCGGGTGATCCTGCCGGGTATGAGCTCCAGTCTGCCCTGGTCCTGCTTGACCCTGGCGGCGATCTTTTTGAGTTCTCCGGCAGACTGTGCATCCACCACCACATAGTCCACGCCTTTTTCCAGAATTCCCAGGGCGGTATCCACCTCCTGCACAGTGGCGCACTCCATGCCCACCTGGGGAGTCTGGGCTACAATGTTTTCCACGGGAATTATCTCCACCCCCCTGGCCAGGACCACGTTCTGCCCTGCTTTCAGGGACTGCACCGCCTTTTCCTCGTCTTCCTTTTTTTCTATGCTCAAGAAATTGAAGTCCTGCACATCCAGGGCCTGGGTCCTGCCCAGGGCCTGGATCTTTTCCAGATCGCCCTTCTCCGCCAGGATGCCGTCAACCCCGGATTCCAGGGCCAGGGTGACCAGACTCTTATCAAAAGGCACCGCCTTGAAATATATTTTTTTGGTCATGGTATTTCTGCTGCCGGTTATGGGTTATAAATCAGTTTCCGCCGTTGGATAGAACATCCATGGCCTCGTCCACATCCATATCGTCATGAACCACGTGATTCAGGGTCTTGACCAGGGATGTCACATCACTGTGCTGAAAAACGTTTCGCCCCACAGAAAGCCCGGCAGCTCCGGCGGCAACGGAATCGTGAACCATCTTCACCAGATCCCGGTCATTATCCAGTTTGGGACCTCCGGCGATAACCACGGGGATGCAGCAGGCCTCCACCACCTTGACGAAACTGTCGGAATCACCGGTATAGGCAACCTTGACCACGTCCGCCCCCAGTTCTTCCCCCACCCGGGCGCAGTGCCGGACCATATTCATGTCGAATTCATCCTTGACCTTGGGGCCGCGGGCGTAAACCATGGCCAGCAGAGGCATGCCCCATTCGTTGGCCTTGGATGCCACATGACCCATATCCCGGAGCATTTCCCGTTCCGATTCATCTCCCAGGTTTACATGGACGGAAATTCCGTCAGCCCCCAGCTTGATGGCGTCCTCTACGCTGGCCACCAGGGTCTTGGCGTTGGGATAGGGAGAAATGGAAGTACTTGCTGAAAGGTGAATGATGAGACCGACGTCGTGTCCCTTGCCCCGGTGTCCGCACCGGGCCAGGCCCTTGTGCATGAGCACGGCGTTGGCTCCGCCCTCGGCCACCTTGTCCACGGTGACCCGCATGTCGATTATCCCGTCAATGGGACCCACTGTTACTCCGTGATCCACAGGAACAATGATGGCCCGGCCCGTGTTGCGGTTGAAGATCCTCTCCATTCTGATGGTCTTTCCCAGGTGCATGACAATACCTCCTGATGGTTTGGGGCGGCAGGTTCAGGCGGACCTTCCTTAGAAACAAAAAAAGGGCCGCCGGCTTTTGCCTGCGGCCCTTGGGTTTTTGGATTTTCTACTTGACT
>PWFB01000065.1 GCA_003553695.1 Desulfonatronospira sp. | reverse complement strand
CGCGCACGGAAACCCCGAAACGCTACCGCTACACCGGCAAGGAGCGGGATGAGGAAACCGGGCTCAGTTATCACGGGGCGCGGTATTACGCGCCTTGGCTAGGCAGGTGGACGGCGGCCGATCCGGAGGGTTTGGTCGATGGGGCGGATTTATATGTGTATGCGCGCAATAATCCAGTTAGGTATGTCGATCCCAATGGCATGGAATCATTCTTATGTGGGAAGTGTGTCCTCCCACCCCTGGCACTGCAGGCGGCATTGCTGCGGTCTGAAGAAAGAAGTAAAGACCAATACCAAGTTCGAAACCGATTCGGCGGTCGCCGTGTAGTTAAAAGTAAGATGGGACCAGGCACAGAAGGAGAAAAACTATTGCATATCATGGAGATGGCTGCGCGTGAGTTTCCCCTCAGAGTCAGATTGTTCTCTGCCTATAGGGACTCGGAGGGAGCTCACGGAGAAGGACTCGCTGTAGACATTCAAATATTTGATGAAAACGGATTGGCTATTGCTTCGTATCAGGTACCACAAACTGCTAATATATACGCTCTTTTTGCCTTAAAAGCTAGAAAAATCCAAATGGAACTTTATCCCGAACTAAATGATTTTTTTGTTTGGGGAGGCGGCTGGAGCGGCATGAAAGAAGGCGGAGGTGAAGGTACATACGGTGCTGCCGACTGGATGCATTTTGAAATACGGTCTCCAAAGCGACTTAGAGAAAAGGGAGGAATGAGTGTTTTCTCTTGGGAAGAAGGATGGCTGGAGGGTGCAGGGCACTATAGGGAAGGATGTTTTCTAGGTATAACAGGTCAGGTGGATTTAGAGAGAGATCTTAAGCGTCTGGTGGGCCTTACATTAAGTTCTGATCAGAGAGAAACACAAAGGAAAATAGGGGGAGAGTTTCCGGCTGGCTTATCACACCGCCCCATCGGGCCAAGGTTGCCGGTTATACCGGATTTACGTCTTGAGTTCGACCCTAGGCCCCATTTCCGACCTCCAGAAAGTCAGCCGACAACTCCAATCTTCTGGTGGGAGATTCCACATCCTTGGCATAATATTTTACAATAATCGGATGCCCATTACTACTCTCAAAAGGCCTCGAGATTGCAACTATTTATACAAGGAAGGTTATGGAGTTGAATACTTGGGGAATACTCAGGAACAGACCGCTAATTATGGGAATGTGGCAGCCAGTCTGAGTTACCCGAGACAAAAACCCCTCTCACACTAGATTACGAGACAAGAGATCCTAGACGGCCCGGTCGGCCCTGAAGGAGGACACCGATGAACAAGATCATTTTTCCATTGAGTCAAGGCATGCGCGGCGCTGCGGTGGCCGATCTTCAGGACACCCTCCTGGAACTTGTCAACCGGGAGGTGCTGCTCGCAGCTGTGCCTCCTCCGATTCGCCAGCGACACCTCGCCGAACTGCGTCGCGAACGGGCCGATCAGCGCTACGGCAATACCACCAGCCGCCTGGTGCAGGAGTTCCAGCAGGAAAGGTGGCGGCAAGCGACTGGTGCGGTGGATGAACGCACCGCCAATGCGCTGAACTGGCTGCTCGAAGAGCTTGGGCTGCTGATCAAGCGGCCGGGTAGCGATCCAGGTCTGCTGGACACGCGCTACACGGTGCTGTGCAAGGCCGTGGATGCGCAATCTCGACCCATTGCCGGGTTGCGGATCGAGGCCTTTGATGAAGATGAGGAATCGATGGACGATCCATTGGGAGAACCGGCAACGACGGACGAGGGAGGTCTGGCGACCTTCCGCTTCAAGCGCTCGGATTATATTGAACACCCGGAGGAACCGGGTCCGGATCTTTACTTCAAGGTCTATCGCGGTGAGCATTTGCTGGAGTACCTGTTGCCGGGTATGCGCGCCGGCCAGGCCGTCATCCGCAACTTCAAGCCGCAGCGGGAGCCGGTTGTCCTGCGCGTGGACAAGCATCAGGTTGTCAGCGGTTTGGTCGTCCAGCAAAACGGCCTGCCCGCGGAAAGGCTCAAGCTGGTGGTCCATCACCTGGCGTTTGGAGGCAAGCGCCATCTGCTGGGCGAAACGTCTGTCGACGCGCAAGGCCGTTATGCGCTGCCCTATGATCCCGGTGCCTGCATTGTGAACCTGCAAATCAGCGCCAGCGACACCCGAGACCCACGGCAGACCATACCGCTGATGAAGCCCCGTTTTGGCGCCGCACCCCAGGAGGTCATCAATCTGGTCGCACCTTCGGCATCGGTGCAAGCCGAATACCGACGCTTATCAGCCGGCCTCACCCCGCATGTCGGGGACATGGCCAGGCTCCGAGAGGCACGGGAAAATGACGAGCAGCAGGACCTAACGGTACTGAGCAGAAGCACCGGCTGGGATGCGCGCTTAATCGCCTTGGCCGCCATCAGCCAGCGCCTTGGCAGCGATGAAGATGTGAAGTTACCGGTAGAAGCCGTCTACGGTCTGCTTCGTGCCGGTTTGCCTTCGGACAAGCGGCTGCTTGCAATGGTTGATCCGGATGTGATCGAACAGGCGATAGAGAAGGTGCGCGAGGCTGGCATTATTGAATCAAGCGATGAAGAGATCGAGAAGTTCAAGAAGCAGTTCACCACATTCAGCCACAGAGTTCGCCTGAACATTCCGGCCCCGGGATCGAGTTCAACCTATGGAGAATTGCTTGAAGGGACCGGCCTGCCCCGGGACGCGCAAGACCGGTTCGTACCCATCTATCTCAATCACCGCGGTGACGCTGCCCGCTTGTGGGAGAAGACTCGTGAAGCGGGCTTAGACGAAGACCAGATCAATAGACTGCGACTGCACGGCAAGTTGGCCTTTCTTGCCGGCTACAGCGCGGAGATGACCGGCCGGCTGCTGCAAAAAGGGATCGATGAGCCAGCAGGGCTGGTGGAACAGGACTATCACCGGACTGAGACCTGGCGTACGGAAGTGCTTGAGCAGGCCGGGGTTCCCGCGAGCCGGTGGGATAATCTGAGCGATGCTGAAAAAGAAAAGCTGGATGGCCTGATTCCGCCTGCCTATGCAGGCGACACCATGGAGGACCGCCTGCAAGCGTACACCGAAGACATGGCACGCAAGGTGCGCTTGAGTTACCCCACCCAGGTTGTTAGCCGGATGATTGAATCGGGCGCCATTTCACTGCCTATGGCACAGGGAGCCACCACCAGGCTGTTGGAGAACGCGACCAAACAAGGCTTCCGGCTGGGTGAGACACCGGTCACCAGATTCTTCAAAGAGAGGTCCGAGGTGGCGGCAGATCTGCCGCCCTCTGAAGCTCAAGCCGCCATACAACAACTGCAGAAGCTGCAGCGCGTGTACCAGATCACGCCCTCCAACGAGGCCATGGCGGTCCTGATGCACCTGGATATAACCTCTGCCTATGATGTGATGGCGTATGCCGAAGAAGATTTCGATGCGATCTTTGAGACCGGTTACCTGGAAATCTTTCGTACGCCGCCCTTGGCTGGTTTGGCACGTCTGATCCGCCGTAAGTCAGAGCAGGTGAGCAGCGTGACCTACAACCTGTTCAGCATCTCCGGCAAACTGCAGAGCGAGCCGCCCATTGCCGGCCTGTCCGCACCGGTTGAGTTGCGGGAGCATGTGCGCAATGAACTGATCAAACATTTCCCAACCATGGAATCGTTGTTCGGCTCGTTGGATTTTTGTGAGTGCGAACACTGTCGCTCGGTGCTCAGCCCGGCGGCCTACCTGGTGGACCTGCTGCAGTTTCTCGATCCTGAACCGGGTGTGTGGGGAAATTTCCTGGCCCACTGGAAAGCGACGCACGGCGGCCGGGATTACCCCCACCGTGATGCGAACGGGAATCCATTGAAGCCTTACGATGTGCTCACCGAACGCCGATCCGATTTGCCGCACATCCTGCTCACCTGCGAGAACACCCATACAGCGCTGCCCTACATCGATATCGTCAACGAGATTCTTGAATACTCTGTTGCCCACGGTAAATTGACGGAAGACGCGGCACAGGACACCGGCGAGGCCACCACGGCAGAACTCCTGGCCGAACCGCAAAACGTCATTCGCCAGGCCTACGAAAGGCTGAACGAGGCCCGCTACCCTATCAACCTGCCCTTTGACCTCTGGCTCGAGACCGCACGGCAGTTTTGTGATTATTTCGAGATGCCCCTGCATCGGGTGCTGGAGAGATTCCGCGCGAGTGACGCCTTGTTTGAACCGGAGCAGCCCTTTGACCGTGCCGGTGTCTTTATGGAATCCCTCGGCCTGTCACCGGCCGAAGTCGAGATCTTTGCCGACCCGAACCTCCTGGAAAACTGGTGGGAACTTTACGGGTACACCAAAGAGGATGAGTCAACAGCGAAAGCTGACCTGGAATCGGCGAAAGCCCTCTCGCGACGGCTCGGCGTGACCTACAAGGAGATCACGGAGATCGTCCAGACCGCATTCGTGAACCCGGAACTGGTCAAGCTGAGCCTGCTCTACAAGCTGAGGGTGAGCATCGGTGACGCCAAGCTCTACAAGGACGAGAAACCGTTCTTTGAAACAAACAAGGAGCTGATTGGCAAGAAGCGAAACGAGTTGTCTGCAATGGATCAAGCGCGCTTCGACAGTCTAGATGAAGTTCGGCCGGATGGAGAACTCACTGGCTGGCAGGTGCTTAATGAAGTTGCGGCCTTCAAGCAAAGGCTCGATGATCTTGCGGCAGAGTTCAATGGGGTCGACCTGCAGAGCGCCATTGAGGCCATGCCATTCGACCGTGTGCTGGTTCTGGCGGATCCGCATACCGGATGCAGTTTTGAGCACACCATCCTGCAATATGCCGACGGCACCGGAGCCGAGGCGATCGACTTTCTGCGCATCAACCTGTTCGTGCGACTGTGGCGCAAACTGGGCTGGACCATCGAGGAGACCGACCGGGCTCTGAGTACCTTTGTGCCGAAAGATGCCCCGTTCGATGAAGACACAGCCAACCTTGAGCAGAAGCCACTTGAAACGGCGCTGATCTATCTGTCCCACCTCAAGACACTGGATGAAACGCTGAAAATCGGCAGGCAGAGCCGTCTTAAGCTGCTTACACTCTGGTCGGACATCGCTACGACCGGCAGGAATCCGCTCTATGCACAACTCTTTCTCACCCGCAGCGTGCTAAAGAGTGATCCTGTTTTCGATCATCCTCTGGGAGAGTATCTCACGGTTCCGGATATCAAAGTGACGGACCACATCCTCTCCCTGCAGGGTGCGCTGGGTCTTACGGCAAACGAGATCACGATCATACTGGATGATGCAGGCCAACCCCTGGAAACCGCCGGTTTGTCGCTGCGCAACGTGTCACTGCTCTACCGCTATGGCCTGCTGGCCAAGGCGCTCACGCTGTCAGTGCGTGAACTGATCGCCCTCAAGCAGCTCTCCGGTCTCGACCCATTTCGAGAGTTGCATCCCGGTCCTTTAGAGACGCTGGATCAAGATTATCCTTTCGTCCAGACCCTGGAGTTCGTCAAGGTTGCAGACCAGGTCAGGGGCAGCGGATTGCAGATTGACGACCTGGACTATCTACTGCGCCACCGCTTCGATGAAACCGGCAAGTATCGTCCCGATCGGGAAGCCGCGTTGGCTCTGCTCAAAACCCTGGCCGAAGGCGTGCGCGCCATCCGCGCCGAGCACGCCGTGCCGGACCATTCAGCTGATTTCACCGATGAGCTGCAACGTCTGATTCACCAGTTTCTTGTCGAGATACTGACAGCCCAGACCGGTGCCGACCCTGCATTGGTGGAAAGCTTGATCACCGACGTCAAGATGCTGAAAGGGGGGGATGGCAAGAGCCTTGTGGACACGTTCGGGACAACGGCCGACCAGGACGCAGCGGCCTGGGATGCCGCCGAGCGGGCGCTGGTACTGCTGAACAAAGCCCTTCAACTGGTGCAGACCCTGGACCTGAGCGTTCGGGAAATGCGGTATTTGCTGGCCCATAAAGACGACTTTGGCGGTGTGGATCTAAGTGGATTGCCGACCCGGGCAATTGAAGATACACCTGAAGGCGAAGCCGCTGCCATCGGGCGCTTTCAACAGTTCCTTCGCCTGGCGGCCTATGCCCGCCTCAAGCGCGAGATGGCCGGTGGAACCGACGACGTTATCGCTATCTTCGAGGCCAATGGGACTGACAGCCCGGGCAAGCTGGAAGAGCAGGTGTACCCCCTGATCGCGAAGCTGACACGCCGGGACCAGGCCACGGTCAAGGCCTGTGCCGGAGCGCTGGCTGCGGATCCGGGGTTTGAGAACGAGAGGCCCTTGTGGCGGTTGTGGGAGGCCCTGCGGGCTGTCGAGCGTTTCGGTGTACCGACTGCGTCGCTGGTGGAGTGGACGCGCATTGTCAACACCAGTTCAACGCCCGAGGCGCGCTTTGGCATTGCCCGCGAAGTCAGGGAATCCGTCAAGGCGCGCTTTGAAGCGGATGCCTGGCAGCGGGTGGCCCAGCCGATCTTCGACAAGCTGCGGCAACTCCAACGGGATGCCCTGGTGTCCCATGTCCAGCACGAGCATGGCTTTGATCGCATGGAGCAGCTTTACGAGCATTTCCTGATCGACCCCGGCATGGAACCGGTGGTGCAGACCTCCCGCATCCGCCAGGCTATCAGTTCGGTGCAGCTCTTTATTCAGCGCAGCCTGCTCAATCTGGAAACAAAGGTTCATCCCTCCACCATCAATTCCAAGCACTGGGAATGGATGAAGCGCTACCGGGTGTGGGAAGCCAACCGCAAGATTTTCCTCTTTCCCGAAAACTGGCTGGAGCCGGAGTTCCGTGACGACAAGACCCACCTGTTCAGCGAACTGGAGGGCGCCCTGCTGCAAGGCGACGTCTCCAGTGACCTGGTCGAAGACGCCTTCCTGAACTACCTCAAGAAGCTGGACGAGCTGGCCCGTTTGGACATTGTGGCCATGCACATCGAGGACAATCCCGATCCCGCCCGGCGCACCCTGCATGTCTTCGGCCGAACTTACAGCCAACCGCACAAATACTTCTATCGCCGTTATGCCCATCAGATGTGGACACCCTGGGAGCCGGTCAACGCCGAAATATCAGGGGACCATCTGGCGCCGGTGGTATGGAGAGACCGATTGTATCTCTTCTGGGTGACGTTTATGGACAAGCCGGTCGAAAATCCGGCGTTGAACGGAGACGCCGCGGAAAAGGATCTGACGGCGTTGAAGCTGAGCGAGGCCGTGAGCAGCCTGCAGACCATGGTTGATGAAAAGCAGGTGGATATTCAACTGCATTGGAGTGAATACCTCCAGGGTGCATGGAGCACGTCAGAGTCGAGCGGGTTCTCAGAGGTGATGTCCAAGACAGTAGCGCAAGACTTCAACCCCCGTGAAGTATTCATTCATGTCTCCAAAGAGTATACAAACGGCGCAGAGGGCGGAGTCTATGTTCACCTCGGTGGCAAAATTGAAGCCGCCTTCTTCCTGGCGGGCCGGAACAGCGCTGCTGAGAGCAGGACTTACGCTGCCAACGGCATCCAAGGGGCCAAACCCGAAAATCCCTACACCGCAAACAAGTTACAAGCCACTCGCTATTCTGGAACGGGCGGGCTGGGGGTCAGGTTCCAAAAAACGATCACCACAGAGCAGGGTGATACGCAGGCCACGGAGTCCTTCTCCATCCTCAGAGAAAAAGTCATGGACACGAGTTTGACTCACTTGCCGCTGGGTCAGCGTTACACACTCCTACCATCCAACAACAACCTGACAGCAATGGGTGTTTCAGAGGAGGCATTTCAGGACGCTGTAAAACCCGAAGCCGTCAAGGCAGTCATCGAGAGTGGTCTTGGCGAGATCATGGCCCTCATGAAGCCGGTATTCTACCAGGACAACAGCCATACGTTCTTCGTTGAACCTAACGTGACCGAAGAAACCCTCGAAGCTTGGGACGGGTGGATGCCGAGACCGATTCAACCGGAGTTCCAATGGTCCAGACCCGGTTGGTGGGATGAGCTCGAAGTGATACCAGCGATCCCAACGAAAGAAGTGCTTCCAGGGCCAAGAGGCCGATGGCAGGATCTCGAATTGGATCGCCGGTCACTCATCAATCCCGGTCCGGTCGATGACTGGTTGCTGAATCCCGGTACTGTCCTGCTCTTCGATAGCGTGCTCATCGGCGCGACCGGTCAGCCGGGACTGCAGATACGAACTGGAGAGCTCTCGGCAGACATTGCGGAAGCGGGCGGTTCCCTTAATGTCAACCCCGGCAGCAGCCTTGCAGCCGGAGAGACCATTGTGGTTGCCGACAGCGGTGCACTCCAGCAGAGCGGGCTGGTTCCGGCGCCCGGCGGCTTGAATGTGGTGGGACAAAGTGGTTTCAATGCCGCACTTTCCAGCAATTTTAAGGCATCGAAACTCCAAGGCTTCGGCGCAGGCACTGCCGTGGCTGGAATCAGCAGGTGCCGAGATAAGGAGGTGTTGTCATGAGATATCCGTTAGCAACGCAACACCGGTTTCATGGGTTATTGGACACCGAGCTTTTCTTTTGGCCTGGCCACGTACTGGGAACTATCAGGCCCAAGTACTTCGTGATCCAGGAACGCGAGGTCAATTATCGCTTCTACCTGCACCAGTACCCCTACCTGCAACAGTTGTTGCAGCGGTTGGTGCGCGTGGGAACGCCGGGATTGCTGGCGGCGGATACCGAATTCCGTACCCGGATCCGGTTGACGGGCCCCGAGGAGGCTCAAGGCTCGAATGGCAGGAAGATACAACTTGAGAATAACGAGGTTCTGTTTTTGTCCGACGGGCAAAGTGTCAAGCTGAAGGATTCGGGTCTCCTGGTTCGGTTTTCCGGGAGCAAGGTGCTTGACGTGTCCGACGGCCCGGTTCTTATGCCGCCGGCGGAAAGTCAGGTGACCCTTGAGACCGGGACGACGCTGCGCCGCAGCACAGGCGAGAAAGTGACCCTGGACAGCCCTTTGACCTGCGAACTGCTGGATGGGGTGCCGGTTCCTGTCCTGTATGAGAAATTCTTTGCCGATTTGTACCGGCCTGATGATGCCATGGTGCCTGATACCCGAGAGTCACCGCACCCGGTCAAAGAGCTTGATTTTTCCTTAAGCGGCGCCTACGCCGCCTATAACTGGGAGCTGTTCTACCACGCGCCCATCACCATCGCCATCCATCTGAGTAAGAACCAACGCTTTGCCGAAGCCCAGCGTTGGTTCCATTTTCTCTTCGATCCCACTGATGACAGTGACGGGCCCACCCCGGAGCGGTTCTGGAAGGTACGCCCTTTCCAGTACACCGATGTTCAACAGATGGAGGCACTGCTGACCAACCTCGTCACCGGAGATGATGAGGCCCTGCGCAACGAGACCCTCCGCAGTATCGAGGCCTGGAAGGATGCACCGTTTCGCCCCCACGTCATCGCCCGTTTCCGCCAGCAGGCCTATATGTACAAAACGGTGATGGCCTACCTGGACAACCTGATTGCCTGGGGCGATTCCCTGTTTCGGCAGGATACGGGTGAGGCCATCGATGAGGCGCTCCAGTTGTATGTGCTGGCCGCCAACATTCTTGGCCCACGGCCCTTGCCCGTTCCCAGGAAAGGCTCGGTGCGCCCGCGGACCTATGCCAATCTGCGGCAAGACCTGAGCCAGTTCGGCACGGTCATGCGGGATATGGAGGCGGATATGCCCTTCAATCTGACGCCGTTTCCCACGCAGGATGAAGGCGATGACGACCGGATGGCAACCTTGCGCAGCCTGGGCAAGGCACTCTACTTCTGCGTCCCCCCCAACGACAAACTGCTGGGCTATTGGGACACCTTGGCCGACCGGCTGTTCAAGATACGCAACAGCCTGAACATTCAGGGTGTTTTCCGTCAGCTTGCCCTGTTTGAACCGCCCATTGACCCCGCCATGCTGGCGCGGGCCGCGGCGGCAGGTCTGGACGTGGGCGCCATCATCAACGGCCTCAACCAACCCTTGCCCCTGGTGCGCTTCCAACTGCTGGTACAAAAGGCCACCGAAATTGCTCAGGAAGTCAAATCTCTTGGCAACAACCTGCTCTCGGCGATGGAGAAGGAAGATGGCGAGGCCATGGCCATTCTGCGCGCCAAACACGAGCGAGCAGTGATGGAAATGGTTGAACAGGTCCGCTACGGCCAGCTTCAGGAGGCAATCAAGTCAAAAGAAGGTTTGCTTCAGTCGCTGGCTCTGGCTGTGCAGCGCTACAGCTATTACGAGCTGCAGTTGGGCAGGAAAGACGACGAAATCGAAAAGGCGATCCCAGAACTCAGCGAACTGGATCAGGAAAGCTTGGATAAAATGAAGTTTGCCATGGCTGAGCCGGCACTGATGCCGCGGGAGATTGAGGTGGATATTGCACAGGATCTGAGGGAGTCGGGCGGTAGGAGCATCAGTAGCTATGAACATTCAGAACTACGAAAGCAAGCCATTTCGCGCACTATTCAGGATGGCATTGAGGGATACGTTCTTACAGGTAAGGCACTGAATTTGATACCGGATTTCGGTATTCATGCCCACTTCTGGGGTATTGGACCTCGTACGGAACTCGTGGGAGGAACCAAACTGGCAGACGTCATGTGGTTTGCCGCAGATGTAGCTAAGGCCGTTGCTAGTCGGCTTGACTATGAAGCCGCGCGAACTGGAAAAATGGGAGGATACGCCCGTCGTGAGCAGGAATGGGCCTTCCAGAGCAACATGGCCGTCGGCGAGATCAATCAAATCTTCAAACAGCTCCGTGCCGCCCAGATCCGTGAAGCCATTGCCGAACTGGAGTTGAAGAACCATCGCCAACAAATGAAGCATACTGAGGAGATCGAGCGCTTCCTCAACGAAGAGGGTACCGAAAGGTCCGGCAAGAAGACCAACAAGGCCCTCTATGCCTGGATGAAACGCGAGGTGAAGGGGCTCTATTCCCAGTGTTTCCAGTTCGCCTTCGACATTGCCAAGAAAGCGGAACGGGCACTCCAGCATGAACTGGGCAATACGCAACTGAACTATGTCAAGTTCGGCTACCTGGCCGGCAAGGAAGGGCTGTTGGCAGGTGAAAAGCTATACCTGGATGTGAAGCGCATGGAAATTGCCTACCTTGACCTGAACCAGCGCGAATACGAAATGACCAAACACGTCAGCCTGCTCCAGGTTGACCCGCTGGCGCTGATCCAATTGCGTGCCACGGGTCGTTGCACCATAAGACTGCCCGAGGCACTTTTTGACATGGACGGTCCAGGCCACTACTTCCGGCGCATTAAGACTGTGGCCGTGAGCATTCCCTGTGTGACCGGACCTTATGCAAGCGTCAACTGCACCCTGACCCTGCTCAGGAGCAGTATTCGCAAGACGCCGATCCTGCGAGGTGAAAGTTACAGGCGCGAGGATGCCGAGGACGACCGTTTCAGCGACTATTTCGGCAGTCTGCAGTCCATCGTCACCAGCTCCGCTCAAAACGACTCCGGTCTGTTTGAGACGAACCTGCGTGATGAACGCTATCTGCCATTCGAGAACTCAGGTGTCATCAGCGAGTGGCAGTTGGAGTTGCCCGCCAATCCCAGCAAAGGCGATCCCGCACAGTTCGACTACGGCACCATCAGCGACGTCATCCTGCACATCCGCTACACGGCCCGCAATGGTGGGGAGCTGTTGCGCAAGGAGGCAATGGCACAGATCAAGCAGTTCATAGCGGACGGACAGGCGGCCGGTTCGGTGCGTCTTTTTTCGGTGCGCCACGAGTTTCCTGCTGAATGGGCTAAGGTCCAGCGCCAAGACATTGATGGCAGCGGGTACTATGAACTAATACTAAACCTGAGACAGGAGCATTATCCATTCTGGAGTCAAGGCAGGCTGAAAAGTGTGACTGGCGTGGATATTCTTATCAGAAGCACGGAGGATAAAGATATAACTATTGTCGATACAAACAATCAAACCAAGAGTCTAAAAAGAGATGAAACTCTGGGTGGACTCTTTATTGTTAAAAGGTTGGATGTGGGATTACACGAGCCTGTAGGCGAGATGAAACTTATCTTTGATACAAAAGAAATCAAAGACTTGTGGGTCGCGGTTACTTGGAGCTCATAGATATGATGATAAAAGACGATCTGGGGGTACAGTTTATTTTGTCTAGTTAGTTTGCATCCGGAAATATTTAAAAAATTACTACTTAGTTTCCATCCGGAAACCAGTTAGTATATTTAGTCAATGAAAAATGCTCCAGTTTTTCTTGTTGCAAGTTTTATTTAAAACTTGATATTCTCCGGTCCTACGGATCTGCATAAAGCTTCCAGGCGATATCTGGTATAGATTCCAGCATGCTCCAGGCTTAATCATAACCATGGATGTCAACCATGGCATGATCTACAAAGATGCGACTGCAAAAAGTCGTAAAATGAATAATTCAGGAATTAACAATTAACATAATTCTTTGTTTTTACTGACCTCTGACGTCTGATCTCTGACGTCTGTGACTGCAAAAATGACTTTTTGCAGTCACATCTACAAAGGTTAAGCTGGAATTGATCATCTTGGGTACTCTATACCTGTCCATTGGACAGATAGGCCTTGCCTGCTTAAGACCTGCCTGCTATCTTTTTTTTGTCGGTAAACAGTTTGTCTTGACAGCGAGGTAATACAGCCATCGTATTCAAAGGAGAGAATATGTCCAATATCGTATGGATTGTTCCGGTTTTGCTTCTGGTCTTTTTTATTATTTATATGTTCCGGACTTACAACCATCTGATCAAGCTTAAGAATCG
>PWFB01000090.1 GCA_003553695.1 Desulfonatronospira sp. | reverse complement strand
GCTCAGACTGATCTGCCTTTTGCAGGCCACACATATCCCATATCTTCCACAGGTCATACGATTCAAAGCCTGATGGATCTCGCCCACCCTTTTTCTTTCCTGGTCAGCCTGCTGCAACAGCAGTTTAAAATCATCGGACCGGGTTGCCTTATCTTTTGCTTCTTCCTGAAGAACACCCTTTCTCCGGTTGATGGACCGGCCGATCAGGTCGAACATGAGCATGGACTCTTTGAGCTGTTTCTCCAGGGTCTGGCGAAAATGTTGTAATTGTTTTTCAGTCATTCGTTGAATCCCGGTTGCATACTGTGCATTAAATTTACTTGACTCGGGAAAATATTTAGCCGTCATAATACCACCGAATTTTAAAATAATTAAAGCCAAAGGGGGGAAACTGTAAAACGATGAAGAATGAACAAGCTACTGTTCAGCAAAATATGTTCCACATACTCCAAGCCCATCCCTGTCACCCCCGGTCTGTTCTTCCGGGCGGCTGAACCTTAACCCGAAGAGTATGTTCAATGTTTGGTGATGTGACAGGTCACAGATACAGAAGCATTGTTCAGAAAACAGGGCTGGGTTTCTTTTTGAATTGCAACCGGTTCGGCTTGATTATTTTTTCCATTGTCACCCTTTCTGTCACATTTGTCACACTTGACGCAGTGTTACTTGAAAAAAACAAAAAGATTATCTGAAATAACGGGCTGTATTTTCTGAATAATCCTTTGTGGCCTGCACCTCTTTACCCATTTCCTGTTGACCCTTGTTACTTTAATGCTGATAAAATTATATAAGGAACCGATCTCAACCTCACTGCACATGCGAACCTTTGGATTGCCGGCATGAGAAACCGGGTATCCGGAAACAAGGGGTCAGGCAGCCATGTCAAACACTCTCTTTCCAGCAAAAGAGAGGGGACGAGCCGAAAGGGTCAATCCCCGGGAATTTCGTGACCTGGTGCTGAACAGCCCCATGGGAATCTTCACCTCCACTCCTGAGGGGCGTTTTCTGTTTGCCAATCCGGCCATGGCCAGCATGTTCGGGTATGAAAGTCCGGAGGAGCTCCTGGAATCCGTCACGGATATTGCCGCGCAAATATATGCGGATCCAGCTGACCGGCAGGAATTAAGACGGCTCCTGGAGCTGTACGGCCAGGTAGCGAACCATGAATGCCGTTTGCTGCGCCGCCAGGGAACCCGGTTCTGGGGTTCCATCAATGTCCGGACGGTTCAGGAATCTGAAAAGGGCTTTCAGCATTACCAGGGTTTCATTATTGACATCACTGAAAGCAAAAAACACAGGCAGATGCTCCAGGAGCAGTACAGGCGCATGGAAAACATACTCCAGTGCTCCAATCTTGGTACCTGGGAGTGGAATGTTCAGACCGGAGAAACATCCTTCAATGAGACCTGGGCCGATCTGGTGGGATATACCCTGGAGGAACTATCGCCGGTAAGCATCCAGACCTGGGAAATGCTTGCCCATCCCCATGACCTCAAGAAGTCCCAAGAACTGCTGAAGCGCCATTTATCAGAGGAACTGCCTTATTACGACTGTGAATGCCGCATGAAGCACAAGCTTGGTCACTGGGTCTGGATCAGGGACCGGGGAAAGATCATCACCCGCACCCCTGATGAGAAGCCCCTGCTCATGTTCGGCACCCATTGGGACATTACCCAGCGTAAACAGGCCGAGGCAGCCCTTGACCTGGAAAGATCCCAGCTGCTGGCTATTTTCGACAGCCTGTCCGAATACGTCTATGTTTCTGATCCTTACACATACGAGATTCTGTTTGCCAACAAATCCCTGAAAAAGACATTTTCAAAAGAATTTGTGGGTGGAGTTTGCTATGAGGAACTACATAACAGGAGTTCCCCATGCGAGTTCTGCACCAATGAGATTATCCTCCAGAACAAAGGGGAACCCCACCAGTGGGAGTACTACAATCCTTTCGTGGACAGGCATCTCCTGTTGACCGACAGGATTATCAAATGGCCGGATGGCCGTGATGTAAGGTTAGAGGTAGCTCTGGACATCACCGAGCGCAGAAGGACTGAAATTAAACTCAAAGAAAGCGAAGAGAAACACCGCTCCATGATGGAGCAGTCCCTGGACATGGTATACCTGCACGACCTGGAGGGCAATTTCCTGGAAGTGAACCAGGCTGCGGTATCCCGAACCGGGTACTCCAGGGAAGAACTGCTGAGCATGGACGTGTTCGACCTGCACCCGGATCAGTCAGGCCGCCGGGAGATTTTGCGCCAGTGGCAGAATTGGCGGCCTGGTCAGCCCGCAATACTGGAGATGGTCCACGTAGACAAAGAAGGAAGGGAGTTCCCGGTGGAAATAAACACGGGCAAGGTCTGTTTCGGCAATAAAGAGTATATCCTGGCCCTGGTCCGGGACATCTCTGAGCGCAAGCAGACCGAAACGGCCCTTAAAGAAAGCCGGGAGCGTTATCAGTACCTGCTGCAGAGTACGCGGAAGATGCAGGGCTTTCATAATATCATCGGCCGCAGCAGGGAGATGCAGAGCATATACACCCTGCTGCAGCAGGTGGCCGGCGTGGACACAACCGTACTCATAACCGGAGAGACCGGCACGGGCAAGGAACTCATCGTGGATGCCCTTCACGCCACCAGCCATCGCAGTACAGGTCCACTGATCAAGGTGAACTGCCTCACCCTGGCTGAAGAGCTTCTGGACAGCGAACTTTTTGGCCATGTCCGGGGTGCTTTTACCGGCGCCTATTACGATAAAACTGGAAGGGTGGAAGCAGCCCAGGGAGGTACTCTTTTTCTTGACGAAATCGGGGATCTTACGCCCCGCATTCAGCTCAAGCTGTTG
>PWFB01000185.1 GCA_003553695.1 Desulfonatronospira sp. | reverse complement strand
TGCCCAGGCAGGATAAAAGGAGACAAGCCTTGCTTAACTTCAATCCTCAACTCATAATTCCAGAATTGTACATGGTGGCTTTGCTGGCGGTTTTATTCGTCCAGAGCATAAGCGACAGCCTTAAGGACAAGATCCAGTGGGTTCCTTTTGCCGCCTTGCTTGGTGCGGTCCTGGCATTCTTTTCTCCTTCGGGCGTGGAGTACATGTTTTATGAATCATACCGCATCGACGGCTTGTCTCAGTTTTTCAAAACCATAATCTTCCTGGGCCTGGCCATCTGCGCCGCCAATGCACTGCGGGTTGGATCCCTGGGAAAAGCCAACAGGGCGGACTACTTTTTCTTTATGTACATAAGTGCCTTCGGCCTGCTTCTTTTATCCAGCACGGTAGAGCTGTTTACAATCTACATCTCTCTGGAACTGGCCTCCTTTGCCCTGTATATTCTGCTACCATTCAGAAACAAGGATCCAAGAGCAGTTGAAGCGGCCATCAAGTATGTGCTCTTCGGGGCCGTGGCCACTGCCATAGGACTCTACGGCATATCCTACATATTGGCAGCCCAGCACACCACTTACATCAATGAACTGCTGACTCTGGACTGGTCTTTTGCCAATCAGCCCATGGCCCTCATCGGGCTGACCATGTTCCTGCTGGCCTTTCTGTACAAGCTGGCCCTGTTTCCCTTCCATTTCTGGGCCCCGGATGTATATCAGGGAGCAAGCAACGAGACTGCGGCCTTTGCCGCCACTCTGCCCAAGGTAGGGGCCATTGTCATCATGGTCCGGCTCATGGCCTTTAATCCCGGCATGGAAGTAAAGACCATCCTGGCTATTTTCGCTGCTATCTCCATGACTTTCGGTAATCTGGTTGCCCTTGTTCAAAAGGATGTCAAAAGGCTTCTGGGGTACTCAAGCGTTGCCCACGCAGGATTTATCATTATGGGTCTTGTGGCCGGAGGGGCATACGGCCTGGCTGCGGCATCGTATTATGCCCTGGTATACATGGTCATGAATCTGACCCTGTTCTGGATTATCACCCGCATTTCCCATGACGGCAGAAACGTATATATAAGCGATCTGCGCGGGCTGTACTCCAGTTCGCCTATACTGGCCTTTGTCCTGGCTGTCTCAGCCTTTGCCCTGGTGGGACTGCCTCCAACGGCTGGATTTATAGGCAAGCTCTTTCTGTTCAACTCCGCCTGGGATGCAGGTTTCTACTGGCTGGTCATTGTTGCGGTAATCAACACAGCTATTGCTATCTTTTACTACCTGAACCTGGTACGCCATGCTTATACCCTGGACGAGGTGGTGCCATCCAGGATCACGCTCAGTCCGGTCGGGGCTTCCATAGCTGTAATACTGGCCCTGGGTGTTCTTTACCTGGGTGTCATGCCCCAGAATATATTCGACTTCCTGGTCCAGGCCAGCCAGGGAATTTTGTCCTGATAACCATCTGCTGACAGAAATATTAGAAGCCCTGTATTGTTTGAATGCAGGGCTTTTTTAATTCAGCACTTTAACTTTTCGCCGCAGTGAAGATTTATCGGGGCCCGTATGGGTATTATGGGGAGAAGATTAAAGCAGGGTATTTTGGGCTTGATTTCACCATAAGCAAGGCCTATGTTTTCAGCTTAGCGTTCAGGGACGGTTTAACGGCTAATAGTTACTGTAAATCAAGGAAAATACTATATGCTTCCTCAGGAAATTGAACAAAAGAGCATGGAGATCATAGCCTCGGAAGCCGGCAGGCATGCCTTTCCTCCAGATCAGTGGGCAGTGGTGTCCAGGATGATCCATACCAGCGCTGATTTTGAGTATATGCAAAGCGTCCGCTTTCATCCCCGGGCTGTTCAGTCCGGCCTGGAGGTCATCAGGGCCGGGAGGACGATTGTCACTGATACCAATATGGTCCTGGCCGGCCTGCGCAAAAAGGATCTTGCCAGGCTGGGGTGCCGGGCAGTGTGCTACATGGATGACCCGGAAGCGGCCCGCCTGGCCTTGGAAAAAGGTACAACCAGAGCCGAAATTGCAGTGGACATGGCCCTGGATGAAATGCAGGGGGGTATTTACGTGGTGGGCAATGCACCTACTGCGCTTTTGCGTCTGATTTTGCTGATCCGTGAAGGAAAGGCCATGCCGGCGCTGGTGGTGGGACTGCCGGTGGGATTTGTCAATGCAGCCGAGTCCAAGGATGAGCTTGCAGGACTGGACATTCCCTTTATTACCAACGATGGACGCAAGGGCGGCTCCAACGTTGCCGCGGCCGTGGTCAACAGCCTGGTGATCAGGGCCGGCTCAAATCAGTTTTAAATTTTAGCCGTACTTTGTTTTGCATTTTTTATGCCGGGTTTGCCGGTCCTATCAGCATTAGCTTTCCACAATCTGCCGGACAATCATGAGTAGAAAGAAAGCGCACCGCCTGCGGAGCGGATTCACAACTGGCACTGCTGCGGCGGCTGCGGCCCTGGCTGCGGCCGGTCTGCTGCTGCAGGGGAAATGCCCCGTACAGGTCCGGGTGCGGCTGCTTACCGGAGATGATCTGGAAATCCCGGTGCATGCCTGCGGGATAGATTGCAAGGATTCTGCCTGGTGCTCAGTAATCAAGGATGCAGGTGATGATCCGGATGTGACCAACAAAGCCGAGATCGGGGCCAGGGTGAGCAGACTGGAAAACACGGATGAAATATCCATCTTTGCCGGTGAGGGAGTTGGCCGCATCACCAAGCCCGGCCTGGAGCTTGCCCCGGGAGAGCCGGCCATCAATCCCGGCCCCAGGCGCATGATCCGGGAAAGCCTGGAAAAAGTGCTTCAAGAGACGGGTGTTCAGCATGGCTTGCAGGTGGAGGTCTTTGTTCCCCGGGGCAAAGAAATAGCCAGAAGAACACTGAACCACAGACTGGGCATAATCGGCGGCATTTCCATCCTGGGCACTACCGGAGTGGTCCGGCCCATGTCCCATGCAGCCTACATAGCCACAATTGATTCAGCTCTTTCAGTGGCCCGGGCCTGCGGTCTGGACAGGGTGGTGTGCACCACGGGCCGGAGATCGGAGCGCTTTGCCCAGGGTCTTTTCCCGGACCTGGCAGAGGAAGGCTTTGTCCAGACCGGGGATTACTTCGCAGAGAGTATGAAGCGGGCCAAACGTAAAGGACACAAAGAAGTCTTCCTGGTGGTATTTTTCGGCAAGGCGGTGAAGATGGCCCGGGGCGCGCCCCATACCCATGCAGCCCGGTCCAGCCTGGCCCTGGAGGATCTGGGCCGGATGGTGCTGGAGGTATGCAGTGCTGCAGAACTGGCCGCAAGGGTGGCTAAGGCCAATACGGCCAGGGAGGCTTTTTTTATGCTCCAGGATGAGTGCCCGGAAATTTTTGAGTGGGTTGTCAGGCTTATGGCTGAAAAGGCCCAGTCTTTTGCAGAAAACGGGGTAAATGTGCGGGCGGTTCTCCTGGACTATGAAGGCCGGGTAATAGCGGACAGCAGAGGCGCACTGAAGCAGATGAGAACCCCGGAGATGGCATGACCCTTTTTATTGCCGCACTGCTTGGAGTCATACAGGGTATATTCATGTTTTTGCCGGTGAGTTCCACGGCTCACCTGGTACTTGCCCAGCACTGGCTTATCCGCCAGGATCATCCACTTCCCGCTCCGGACTCACCGGAAATGATTCTCTTTGATCTGGTGGTGCATGTAGGCACCCTTGTTTCCATTATAGTAGTTTTATGGTCCAGCCTGAAGGTCTTCTGCACCAAATGCGTGCGGCAATCTCTGGCCTGGGCCGGAAAAGGGGAAATTGAGACTTCTTATCTTTACCCCCGCCTTTTTTTACTGGGCATGTTTTCCGTTCTATGCACCGGAGTGCTGGGGCTGTCCTTTAAGGCCGCCTTTGAACATATATTCGCCACCCCGTACATGGTTGGTGTAACCCTGATTTTCACCGGTGTTCTGTTGTGGTGGACTGACCGCCTGAAACCCAGGCGAAGGGGTCTGAAAAAGATCAACGCCGGCGTGGCCGCGGTCATAGGCCTGGCTCAGGGAATGGCACTGATGCCCGGTCTTTCGCGCAGCGCCATGACCATCGTCTTTGCCCTGTTCACCGGGCTCAAGAGGCGCTGGGCCGCGGAGTACAGCTTCTTCCTGGCTATTCCCACCATATGTGCGGCAACACTGCTGCAGGGAGTGGAGGTCGTAAGTTTTGGAGGGCTGGGTGAAGTTAGTCCGGCAGCTCTGATTATGGGGTTTGTGGTGGCCGCCCTGGTGGGAATTGTTTCCCTGAAGCTGGTGGTCTATTTTCTTTACCGGGCCAGGCTCAAGGTATTTTCCTTTTATGTCTGGCTTCTGGCTGCGGCCATCCTCACCGGCCTGCTGGACCTGTCCATTTAGGGTTTTGCAAATATGGAAGAAGCCATAGCCGCTTTTGGCCAGAACTACTGGCTGATATTCATATCCAGCCTTTTTCTGGCTCCGGAGGCTGTACTTTTTGTCACTGCAGCCATGGCGGATCAGCCTCTGCTGACTGTATCCTTGATCATAGTGCTGGTAAGTATCGGGGGAAGCATCGGTTCTGTGTGCATATATTTTCTGTCCATGCTCCTGGGCCGGGAGAGACTTTTTTATCTGGCTGGGAGAGCGCAGCGGTACTATCTTATTAAAGTTGACGACCTGGAACAGGTATTTATTTTTTTTGAAAACAAAGGACACTGGGTGGTATTTTTCGGACGTATGGCCCCCACCATCAGAAGCCTGGTGTCCATCCCGCCGGGGATCATCCGCATGCCCTTCAGACGGTTTCTGGTGTATACCTTTATGGGCACCTTTGTCTGGAATGTTTTTGTCGGGTATGTTTTTTATTTCTTCTGGATGCACGCCGAGGCTATAAACAAACTGCTCGGTGTATACGCAGCCATATGCTTAGGTGCGGTCATCCTCTTCGTATTCTGGCTGGTGGCCAGAAATATAGTCAAAAGGATGATGAGCAGCTAAGGCACCTGCAGGTCAATATTGTTCTTCAGGGTTGCGGCCATATCTTTTTCAAGCCTGGTCAGTATCCTGGTCAAAGCCTTGTTCAGACCCTGGACCACGTGCTCTGCTCCTGAACCGTTCAGGGTGACCCGTTCCTGGTATGTGCGGTGCATGAGCATGCGGTAATCCTGCCTGTCATCCTCCAGAAGCAGGAGCTGCATGCGCAGCACGGATGCGGGTTCGCCCCTGTTCTGGAAGTCCCCGTAAAGAGAGGTCACGGCTCCTTCCAGAATATAGTCCGCTTTCTTGTGGCTGCCCATGGGTATGACCGCTTCAAACATGCCTGAGTCCTCCAGCCACTGCCTGGTTAAGTCTGTCAGCATGGGCCCCGGGGAGATGAAATACTGGTTGTAGAAGTCGGACTGGCTCCGGCCTCGGTCTGTTCTGTAGACAATCTCCTTGCCCCTGAAGCCAGCTGAGACGTCGAAACCGCGAACGCTGAGTATACCCTGGGGTTCATCCCGGACTGGATCAGTCTGTCTTTTGGTTTCCAGGACAAAGAAGTTTCTATCCGGAGGCTTCTTCTTTGGGGCGCAGGCTGCTGCTGCCAGGAGAAGCAGGCAGAGCAGGCAGAGGATAAGTTTATGGTCTTTAAACATTATTTTATCTCGCTCTCCAGGGGTTTGTCTCCAAAAAAGATATATGAGGGATATCTTTTGGCGTCCTGGCTTAGATCCAGCAGGTTTTCACTGATGATCTGCATGTTCTGCAGAAGTCTTCGCAGTTCCTCGTTCTGGGCTCTGAGCATGGTATAGCTTCTGCTGCTCAGGCGCTCCACGCTCTTGCTGCTTTCCTTGAGACTGGCAGCGGTGACCTTTATGCTGTCCATGGTTTCGGGCAGAGCGTCTGAAGCCTGGTGCAGGTTGTCCAGGGTCCGGGCTATCTGATCTGCAGTTCCCCCTTCCTTGTCCAGCTGTAGCCGGTCCAAACCTTTGTCCACCTTCTGCAGGATGTTTCTGGAGTCCTTGAGCACGGCATGCAGGTCAGCCCTTTTTTCCTCGGGGTCATCGAGGGGACCGATAAAACGGGAGATCTTGCGGTTGGTCTCCCTGAGCTCTTCAATAAAGACCTCCGCCCTGGAGGATATGCCGGCCAGGTCAAAGGACTGCACGCTCTTGTCCAGGCTCTGGATAAGATGATCCAGATGATTGAGGGTCTTTTGCAGGTCAATTTCCTCGATCTTGGCCATGGTACTGCCCAGGGACTCAAAGGTTTCCTCCAGGCGGGCGAAGGTGCCGGGAGCGGAGGGAACATATGTGTATCTTGGCTCCCAGTTTATGGGCAGAGGGGGATGGCGCAGCGGGTCCACATAGTCCATTTCCAGATAAGCCGCACCGGTTATGCCCATGGGCAGAAGTCTTATCCTGAGACCCTTCTGGATTTCCCGTTCCAGGAATCTCTTAAAGGACTCCTGGTCTGCCACACCGAATTCATTCAGTTCCAGGCTGATCTGCAAAAGGACGTAGCGTTCTCCGGGACCTCCGGCCTCCGGGTATCTGATTCCGACAAAGGTTACTTCATCCACGCGGCCCACGGTAACTCCGCGCATTTTGACCTGGGAACCCTTGTCAATGCCCTGGACGGATTCGTCCAGATAGGTTTCTATGGTCATGGTTTCTCGCCACAGGGTCCCGGTGCCCAGGACGGCCAGTGCTGCCAGGAAAAGAACCAGGCCTATACTTACGAATATGCCTATGGTGTAGTAGTTGGGCTGGGTACTCATGGGGCGATCTTCTCCCGATTAAGAAATGAGCGCACCCAGGGATCTGGATGAGTACGGCTCAACTCCAGGGGGCTGCCCTGGGCTGCAAGGTTTTTATGGCGTTTATCCAGGATGATCATTCGGTCGGCGATTTTGAATATGCTGTCCAGTTCGTGAGTTACGATGATAAAGGTGATTTTCAGGGTCCGGGCAATATTCAGGATCAGTTCATCCAGTTCGAGGGAGGTTAAGGGGTCCAGTCCGGCCGAGGGTTCATCCAAAAAAAGAATGGACGGGTCCAGGGCCATGGCCCGGGCAATGGCCGCTCTTTTCTGCATGCCGCCGCTGAGTTCCGAGGGCAGGTGTTTTTCATAGCCTTCCAGCCCCACCTGGAAGAGTTTCAAGCGGCAGACCAGGTTCATGGCCTCCAGGGGCATGTCCGTGAATTCCTCCAAGGGGAGGCGCACGTTTTCCAGCAGGGTCATGGAGCCGAACAGTGCTCCGCTCTGGTAGCTAATACCTATGCTGTTCATGATCTGCGTTTTTTCCCCTGGCGTGGCCTGGGTGAGGCTGCGGCCGTGGATGAAAATTTCCCCGTCCAGGGGGGAATAGAGTCCTATCAGGTGTTTGAGCAGGGTGCTTTTGCCGCTGCCTGAGCCCCCCAGAATAACGAACACTTCCCCAGCGTATACATCGAAGGATACTTCCTCCAGCAGGGTCTCCCCGGGAAAACCCATGTACAGTTTACGTACGCATACCGGGTGCTCAGTGTGTGATTGCACATTGTAAGTTTTTACCATGATATTTGTATATGCTCCAGTGGTCCGGGGATTGAGCAAACAGGACGTATTTTCCGCTTACTTTATATCCCAAGTATGTAATAGACAACCGCAAAAATACCGTCGGCCAGGATGATCAGGACTATGGCGCTGACCACAGCGCTGGTGGTGGAGCGGCCCACCGCGCTGGCCCCGGAGCCGGTCTGCAGCCCCCGCACGCAGCCTATCCAGGCCACCAGAATACTGAAGACAAAAACCTTGACCATGCCGCCCAGGAAATCAGTCATGCCCACGGAAGTACTAAGCTGATGAATGTAGGAACTAAGCGTAAAATCCATGGAGAGCATGACCAGGGCCCCGCCTATGAAGCTGAAGAGCAAAAAAAACAGGCAAAGCAAGGGAGTGACCAGCATGGCCGCAAGCATGCGGGGTACCACCAGGAAACGCACCGGGCTTAACCCCATGGTCTGCAGGGCGTTGATCTCCTCGTTGGTCTTCATGGTCCCGATTTCCGCGGCAAATGCCGATCCGGACCGACCAGCCAGAATTATACTCGTTACCAGTGGGCCGAGTTCGCGGACCATGGACAGACCCAGGAGCTTGGCCACAAATATTTCCGCACCGAAGGCCCTGAGGGTAATGGCGGTCTGAAAGGCGATGATCACTCCTATGAGAAACCCCATGAGGGCGATGATAAAAACCGCTCGCCCCCCGACGTATTCCATGTGCGAGAGGACATCTCTCCAGCGCACTGTCCCGGGGTGGGTCAGGCTGTAGGCGAAGGCGGACACGAATTCGCCAACAAAAGAGAAAAACTGCCTGGTGTCCCGGCCCAGATTGACCGCTGCCCGGCCCAGTTCCTCCAGGGCAGATAATTTGCGCTGCATGGGCCTGGGACGACAATCAAAACAGTCGATCTGTTCCTGGATGTGCCTGAAGTCGGAACGCAGGCCCCTGATCTCCACGGGCAGGTTTCTGTCCTGCACGAGCCGGGAGAAATGCAGCAGCAGGGCCTGCCCGGACATGTCCATGTAATCCACCTTTTCCACATCCAGGACAAGCCCGCCCCGGGGTTTTTTGAGCCTGGAGGCCAGTTCCTTCCAAAGAGGGCCTACGCTGCCTGCTTCCATGCGTCCCCGGACTTCTGCATGTACTGTCCCGTCCTGGGCTGTTTTCAGGGAGTAATCAAGGGTGCTGGGATTTGCAGTCTTGGGCATGCGATGAGCCTGTTGTACTTACAGGATTGTCAGGGGAGCTGTGTAGAATCTTAAGCCCTGGTGAGCTTCCTGTACCTGATGCGGCGGGGTATGTCTGCTTCCTTGCCCAGCCTTTTTCTGCGGTCGGCTTCGTACTCGGTGAAATTGCCGTCAAAGAAAACCACCCGGCTGTCACCCTCAAAGGCCATGATATGGGTGGCTATGCGGTCCAGGAACCAGCGGTCGTGGCTTATGACCAGTACACACCCGGCAAAGTTCAAAAGCCCTTCCTCCAGGGCGCGCATGGTGTTTACATCCAGATCGTTGGTGGGCTCGTCCAGAAGCAGCACATTGGCCTCCTGTTTGAGCATCCGGGCCAGCTGCACCCGGTTTCTCTCACCTCCGGAGAGTACACCCAACTTCTTCTGCTGATCAGCCCCGGTGATGTTGAAGCGCCCCAGGTAAGCCCTGGCGTTTATCTCCCTTCCGCCCATCTTTATGGTGTCCTGTCCATCGCTTATGACCTCGAACACGGTTTTTTCCGGCACAAGGTCGTCGCGGTGCTGGTCCACGTGGGCCAGTCGCACGGATTCGCCAAGCTCGATGTTTCCGCTGTCAGGGTGCTCCGCTCCGTTGATCAGCCTGAACAGGGTGGTCTTACCTGCTCCGTTGGGGCCGATAATACCTACAATGCCCCCGGGAGGGATGAGAAAATCCAGATCGTTTATAAGCAGGCGGTCATCATAGGCCTTGCTCAGTCCGTTGGCCTCGATGACTTTCTGTCCCAGGCGCGGTCCCGGGGGGATGAATATTTCCAGATCCTTGTGCTGCTGCTGGTACTCCTGGGAAAGCATCTGCTCGTAGGCCCCTATGCGGGCCTTGCTCTTGGAATGCCTGCCCCTGGGGGACATGTTGATCCATTCCAGTTCCCTTTCCAGGGTTTTCTGGCGCTGGCTTTCAGCCTTCTCTTCCTTACGCAGGCGTTCCTTTTTCTGCTCCAGCCAGGAGGAGTAGTTGCCCTTCCAGGGGATGCCCCGGCCCCGGTCCAGTTCCAAGATCCATCCGGCCACGTTGTCCAGGAAATACCGGTCGTGGGTGACAGCGATGATTGTTCCGGGATACTGTTGCAGGTGATGCTCCAGCCAGGCTACTGTTTCCGCGTCCAGGTGGTTGGTGGGCTCATCTAGAAGCAGGATGTCCGGGCGGTTGAGCAGCAGGCGGCAAAGGGCCACCCGTCTTTTTTCACCTCCGGAGACCTTGTCCAGGGTCATATCCGGTGGCGGGCAGCGCAGGGCGTCCATGGCCATGTCCAGCCTGGATTCCAGGTCCCAGGCATCCAGGGCGTCCAGCTTTTCCTGGACCTGTCCCTGACGTTCGATGAGGTCGTTCATTTCATCTTCACTCATGGGTTCGGCAAAGCGGGTGTTGATTTCCTCGAATTCCTTGAGCAGCCCCACTGCCTCGGCAGCCCCTTCCTCTACTATTTCGCGCACTGTCCTGGTTTCGTTGGCCAGGGGCTCCTGCTCCAGGTAGCCGATGGTATATCCCGGAGACAGAACGGTTTCGCCTTCAAAATCCTGGTCTGCCCCGGCCAGGATGCGCATGAGTGAGCTCTTGCCCGAGCCGTTCATGCCCAGGACTCCTATCTTGGCCCCGTAGAAATAGGACAGGGAAATGTCCTTGAGCACGGGTTTGCGGTCAAAGTATCTGCTTACCTTGACCATGGAATAGATGATTTTGTTGGGTTCATCGCTCATTTCTGTTTCCTTTGGATGTGGATGTATTTTTTGATAAATTGAGGGTGCTTGAGGGCTTATTTATCTTATATCCCAGCAAATGAAAAGCATTAAGTAAATATTCAGCATAGGTTGTCCCCGCTTTCACTCCGAAAAAAGCAGGGAGAACAGATACCCCGGCCTCCCCCTGGACAAGAAGGGGAGCAGTTATAATTCCTTCATCTCCAGCTGATATTTTTCATGATAGCCCCTTGGAGTAATCATGCGGCTGTCGTAGACAAAGGTCCTGGAATTGCCGATGAAGACAGTGGTCTGCATGCCTGCATGACTGCAGTCCAGGGAATTCAGGGTGCAAAGGTTCACTGATTCTTCCTGGCGGGTGGCGGAAGTTACCAGCCCTACCGGGGTATCCGGTGAGCGGTGCTCAAGAATAATTTTTCTGGCGGCTTCCAGCTGCCAGTTTCTTTTTTTGCTCCTGGGATTGTAGAGGACAATGACCAGATCCGCCCATGCTGAGGCCTGGATGCGTTTTTCAATGGCTTCCCAGGGAGTCAAGAGATCGCTTAAACTGATGCAGGCGAAATCCGTCATCAGGGGTGCGCCCAGCAGGGCGCTGCCGGCACCCAGGGCCGGGACTCCCGGTATGACTTCGATTTTCAGGCTGTTCTGGTTATCGCCAATGGGGATGCTGTTCTCCCGGCATATTTCAAATACCAGTCCGGCCAGGGCGTAAATTCCCGGGTCGCCGCTGCAGACCAGGGCGCAGGCCGAGCCCTGGCGGGCAGCCTGCAGTGCCCTGCGAACCCGATCCACTTCCTGGCGCATCCCGGTGGATACGATTTTTTTATCCTTTATCAGGGGACGCACCAGATCAATATATGTAGTGTAGCCGAACACAGCCTGGGCCTCATGCAGGGCCTGCTGTGCAGCCGGGGTCATATGCAGGACATGGCCGGGGCCGATGCCAACTATGTACAGGATGCCACGGCCACGGTCACGTTGCCGGACTTGATCTTGGGCACCAGCAGGGTCCCCTGGTTCGCTGCCGTCATGGCTGCTGCTTCGCATACGCTTTTTACTCCCATATGTTTGTGTACCATCAGGGACGGATTGGGTACGTCCCGGACCAGGTCCAGGATGTGCCTGGTAAAACCGGTCAAAGGCCTGCGCAGATGCCTGGAAAGCTCCAATAGCCCTGGCTCCCCGGTTTTTTCCATGATGGTGGTCAGAAGGTTTATGCTCTGAATACTTAAGCGGTTTTTATCAAATGCCGTGTGCAGGACATCCAGGAGTTCCGCAAAGGTTGTACCCCTGTTGCAGCCGATTCCCACATAAAGGTTTCTGGGGCGAAGGACCAGTACATGCTCCGGGGCCTCGGTGATCCGGTGATGCACCATTATGCCCGGATTCCGGGTAAAGACCGGTTCGGCAAGAGTGCTGGTCCAGGCTCCCGAGTCTTTGTCCAGCCAGCCGCCGGGGTCAAAGCGGTCTACGCGCTCCCCGGCCAGAAAGGCCATGCTCACTTCTTTGACAGCCCGGGGATTGTCCAGGAAGAGATTTTTCTGACGGGCTGCCTGGTCAATGGCCGGTACCCGGGCGTTGTCCGTGGCTGTAGTGATTACCGGGATTGCCTCCAGTACCCGGGCTGCTT
This sequence comes from Desulfonatronospira sp., assembly GCA_003553695.1. Lineage (GTDB taxonomy): Bacteria > Desulfobacterota > Desulfovibrionia > Desulfovibrionales > Desulfonatronovibrionaceae > Desulfonatronospira. The sequence goes on along the minus strand of PWFB01000185.1, from coordinate 805 downwards.
CCAGGGTGAGGCTGTTGGCTCCGCCCAAGTGACCGGATAAAAGGCTGATGACAAACCGCCCGGAGTCATCAACCACCAGTACAGCCGGGTCTGACAGCTTGGAGTTTACATGGGGGGCGATCATTCTAACGGCTATGCCCGTAGCCATGACAAATACATGGGCGCGGTAAAGGCCGAATTTTTCATTCACCGCCTGCTGCAGGCTCTGAAAAAGTGTAGCCTCTGGTGGCGGGTCTTTTACTTTGTCGCCCAGGTAGATATGCGAACCGGGGAACTGCCTGGCGATTTCGCGGCATATGTTTGCGCCCTGACTGGTAATCGCCCAGATGGCCATAAAATTTAGGGGCTGCATGTTAATCTTTTTGTCGGCCTTTACGAAATCCGTGGGTGAACTGCGGGTCATAAAGCCTGGAGGCGGGGCGCTGCGGGCTGTCTCCCAGTGCCGCCCCGATGATTATAAGGGCCTGGCCTTTTATGCCGTGTTCCTGCATCTGCCAGGCCAAGTCAGATACGGTGGTGCGGATTATCTTCTCGTCCGGATGCGAGGCCCGGTAAACTATTGCTGCCTGTGCCCCGGGGCCGTAAGCCTCCTGCAGAACTGGCTCTACCTGTTCTGCCAGCCCGGAAGAAAGATAAATGGCCATGGCCGCTTTGTGAGATGCCAGGGATTGCAGGTGCTCAGACTCCGGTACCGGGGTGCGGCCCTGGGCCCGGGTCAGGATCAGGGTCTGGCATATTTCGGGCAGGGTATACTCTATCTGCAGGGAGGCTGCCGCGGCAAAGGCCGCAGTGACGCCCGGGATGA
>PWFB01000117.1 GCA_003553695.1 Desulfonatronospira sp. | reverse complement strand
TGCACATCACAATGTCTGCATTGCTTAAAGTACCCTGCATCCGGAAAGCTTAAGGCATGATAAAGGCATAAACAGTCTACCACATACAGACACAACCCTTTCAAGGAGGTATTTTCATGGACAAGATTTTGAGAATCGACGTGGGGGCCCCGGGCGGTCCCAAGGCCACTCAAGAACCCATCGGCGACTATGCCGGAATGGGCGGACGCGGCATGACCACTTCCGTGGTCTACAAAGAGGTTCCCCCGGACTGCCATCCCCTGGGGCCGGAGAACAAGCTGGTCATCGCCCCCGGTCTTATGAGCGGATCGGCGGCTTCATCATCCGGGCGTATGTCCGTTGGCTGCAAAAGCCCTCTTTCCGGGACCATCAAGGAGTCCAACGCCGGCGGAACGGGGGCTCAGGCCCTGGCCAGGCTGGGCTATGCAGCAATCATCCTGGAAGGCGAGCGCCAGGGAGATGATCTGTACAAAGTGGTAATCAACGATCAGGGTGTAAATATTGAAAAGGCCAATGAACTGAAGATGCTGGCCAATTACGACCTCATTGACCAGCTCAGGCCCGTGCACGGTGAAAAAGTCTCGGTCATCTCCATAGGTACTGCCGGGGAGATGCGCATGTCCAACTCTTCCATAGCTGTCACAGATCCTGAATTCAGGCCTACCAGGCATTGCGGACGCGGCGGCGTGGGTGCTGTCATGGGCTCCAAGGGCATCAAGTGCATTGTTGTGGACGCCGCTGGCGCCAAGACCCGCAAGCCTGTCCGCCCTGACGAGTTCAAGGAATCCAACAAGAAGTTTGTTGAAGGCCTCAAGGGTCACGCAGTTACCGGTCAGGGTCTGCCCACTTACGGCACCAACGTGCTTACCAATATCCTGAATGAGGCCGGCGGCTATCCTACGTACAATTTCAGGGAAGGCCGCTACAAGCACGCCCAGAATATTTCCGGGGAGCAGCAGGCCGAAAACATGAAAGCACGCGAAGGCGGCCAGCCCACCCACGGCTGCCACCGGGGCTGCATCATCCAGTGTTCCGGTATATACACGGACAAGGACGGTAATTATATGTCCAAGCAGCCGGAATACGAGACCGTCTGGTCCCATGGCGGCAACTGCGGTATCGACGACCTGGACGTCATTGCCAGGCTGGATTACCTGGATGATCATTACGGCCTGGATACCATAGAGATGGGGGTGACCATCGGTGTGGCCATGGAGGCAGGAGTGATAGAGTTCGGTGATGCAGAAGGGGCCATCAACCTGGTGCATGAAGTGGGCAAAGGCACTCCCCTGGGACGTATTCTGGGAGCAGGGGCCGCAACCACTGCCCGCTGCTACGGCATGGAGCATGCTCCAGTGGTCAAGGGACAGGCTTTGCCTGCTTATGACCCCAGGTCAGTCAAGGGTATCGGGGTGACTTACGCCACCTCCACCCAGGGGGCAGACCATACCGCCGGCTACGCTGTGACCGCCAATATCCTCAAGGTAGGCGGAGATGTGGATCCCATGCAGACCAGCGGTCAGGCCGAACTGTCCCGTAACCTTCAGGTGGCTACCGCAGCCCTGGATTCCACCGGCTTCTGCCTGTTCGTGGCCTTTGCCATTCTGGATCAGGGCGAGACCTTCGAGGCCATGGTACAGACCATCAACCACATGTACGGACTGGAAATGACCGGTGATGACGTAGTGGCCCTGGGACAGAAGATCCTCAAGATGGAGAGGGAGTTCAACGAGAAGGCCGGGTTCGGCCCTGCACACGACCGCCTGCCCAGATACTTCTCCCGCGAACCCCTGGCTCCGCACAACGTGGTATTCGATGTGCCAGACAAAGAGCTGGACAGTGTCTATAACTTCTAGTCAGTATTGAATAATACACATTAAAAAGAAGGAAGGCTCCTGGGCCTTCCTTCTTTTTTCCGGACATATACATGACATATACAGCCAGATATCCTGAGCCCTGCAACAAAGACATGCAGGGCCTGCCAGTTTTGATGCTTAAACATGATGCGCCGGAGCAGTTCAGTCTGATGCTGCAGCAGGGTTTTTTCATGCCGGTGCCAAAGGTATGCTCCCTGCGGGAATTTCTCTGCAAACTGGTGGGGGTATGCGGGGTTTATACCGAAAAGAGCCTGCAGACCATTTTTCTGGATGGATCTGCAGTGGACGATATTGATCAGGCCATGATCAGGCCTGGATGCAGGCTGGCACTTTCTGCAGCCATGCCGGGTCTTGTGGGGGCGACTATGCGCCGGGACGGGTATTTCAAGCGCATGCGCGAGGGTATTTCTCTGTCCAGCCGTCAGGAAAAGGAAACTGACTCACAGCAGGATAAATCCTTTCGCATCCAGGTGCGTCTCTACAATGCTGTGGGCAGGGACCTGGCGGGACTTTTCCTGCACCAGGGCATCATTTTTTCTTCCAATGATCTGATACATTTTTTCAAGTCCAGACCGGATCAGTTTTTTTCTGAACTTAAGAACATAAAATTTCAGGGTAAAGACCTGCCTGTGGTGCAGAACAGGCTTGACTCACTGATTCTACCTGAGGGTGAGATTTTTTTGCGGGTGGTTTCCGGGGAAAAAGAGTAACACGGCCTGCCACTTAATGTGGGTGGTTTTTCTGGTCATTCAATGGATATATTTATCTTTCCCGGGGAGTAGCCTTTCAGTTCTGATAGCATGCCCTGGATGGATCTGGTTATGATCCTTTCCACAAAGGGATTCATGGCCAGTTCCTGGTTGTTTACGGTGACCTTCATCCTGGAGTGCATGGCCTGGCAGTCCTGAATGCCGGCCTTTCCGGCAACCATCTCCCGGGCCAGGTCCAGGCATCTTTCCCGGCCGCAGGTGCCGCAGTCCAGTCCGGGCAGGGCGAATCCCCTGGACTGCACAATGTCCGCAAGGTCCTGGATACTGCCGGCATGAGGCAGGTAATGGGTCTTTATCTTCCCCCAGGTGGCTACGGCCAGTCCTTTGTCCAGGGCTTCCGCATCCGACGGCTTTTTTAAAACCAGTACCCGTGGCAGCCAGCCAAGATGTTTTCCACCTTCCACCAGGAGCATTTTTGCCTGCAAAAGAGGTAAGAGATCCGGCAGGTACTTTTTCTCCTGCCAGTTAAAAAATGACTGTTCCCCACTTAAGCCGATAACTTCTTTGACCACGGAAGAAAGCTGCGCCGTATCGGTGTTTTCCTGATCAAAGCCATGTTCGGAAAATTTGGCTGCAGCCACCTTCATGTCTCTCTTCTGAAGTTCCCTGGCCAGCTTGAGCATCAAACCGGTCTTGCCGCTCTTTTTATAACCCACTATGGATAGAGCCTGAATCATCTGAACTCCCATGAGGTTTTGACATTTAACAATACTTGCTCTAACATTATTGCGTTTATGTCAACGTACAATATGTTAGCAGACAACAAGGCCGGGCTGGAGTTTAGTTGTACCTGCCGGAACAACTCCAGATTCAAAAGCTTTTACTATCCCCGTTTTCGGCTGTCCAGTCGGAGAAAAAAGAACAAGCATGAGCAGAGTGAACAAAATTAAAGGCTTTTTTGACCTTTTTCCTCCCGAAAGTACTTCTTACACCTTTATGGAAGACAAGGCCAGGGAGGTATTGTCCAGGTACGCCTACCAGGAGTTGCGCACCCCGATTCTGGAGCAGACTGAGCTTTTCGCCCGATCCATAGGCCAGGAAACAGATGTAGTCCAGAAAGAAATGTACACGTTTCCTGACCGAAGAGGCAGGAGTCTGACCATGCGCCCGGAGGCCACCGCCGGGGTGATCCGGGCCTATATAGACAGTCCTGCAGCCAGTTCAGGAAATGTAAGCAGGTTTTTCACCCTGGGGCCCATGTTCAGATATGAACGGCCCCAGAAAGGAAGGACCCGCCAGTTCCACCAGGTAAATGCGGAGATGCTGGGAGAGGATTCCCCGTATGCCGATGCCGAGATCCTGTCCATGCTCTGGGACTATCTTCATGCCCTGGGCCTTAAAAAACTTTCCCTGGAGATCAACTCACTGGGGTGTCCTGCCTGTCGCCCCGGATTTGACTCAAAATTAAAAGCTTTTCTCGCTGGCATGGACCAGAATGTCTTTTGCGAAGACTGTCAGCGCCGGACGGTTTCCAATCCTTTGAGAGTCCTGGACTGCAAGGCCCCGGGATGCCGGGAGGTGGCTTCAGGTGCCCCCAGGATAGTGGACAACCTGTGCCCGGAGTGCAAAGAACATTTTGACCGTGTGCTGGCCATTTTGGAGAGCTTTGGTATATCCTTCGAGCTTAATCCATTTCTGGTGCGGGGCCTGGATTATTATCAAAGGACTACTTTCGAAGTCATTTCCAATGATATCGGCTCTCAGTCAGCCGTGGCCGGAGGGGGCAGGTACGACGGCCTTGTAGGGGACCTGGGCGGCCCGGAAGTTCCGGGTATTGGCTTTGCCTGCGGAATGGAGCGCCTGGCTCTTATTCTGCAGAATATCCAGGAAAGGCCTCTGGATTTTTATATGGCGGTCCTGCATCAGGAGGCCATGGACAAGGCCATGCTTATGGTAAAAAGGCTGCGGGGAAAAGGCTATCGCGGTGAGATGGGTTTTCAGGTAAGAAGCGTAAAGAGTCATTTGCGCCAGGCCAACAAGAAAAACATCAAGACGTGTCTATTGCTGGGTCTGGATGAAATGCATAAAAACCAGGTACAGGTCAAGGACATGTCCACCGGAGTGCAGAGAGCCGTAAGCCATGACGATGCCGAACAGGCTCTGGGCCTGGTATTTAATCCGAGAGGCAGCAGTTTTTAAAATAACCCTCAACTCCATACAGGAAACAGACACAATGGATGAAGCCAGAATCAAGCTCGAGACCCAGCCTCTGGGGTGGTGGGTGAGATCCCATGGATGCAATGATTTGACCCTGGAGCACGATGACAGAGAAGTGTGTCTCATGGGCTGGGTGCAGTACCGCCGGGATCACGGCGGACTGATCTTTATAGATTTAAGGGACAGGGACGGTCTGACTCAGGTGGTTTTCACTCCGGATGTAAGCGCAAAGGCCCTGGAAGAAGCTCACGCCCTGCGCAGCGAGTATGTCCTGGCTGTCAAGGGGGTGGTGCGCAAAAGGCCGGAGGATATGATCAATCCCAGCCTGCACACCGGAGATATAGAGGTCGCGGTCAGGGAATTCAGGCTGCTTAACCGCTCCAAAACCCCTCCTTTTCTCATAGAAGACAGGGCTGAGGCGGCAGAAAACCTGCGGCTGAAGCATCGCTATCTTGATCTAAGACGCCCGGGGGTGGCCAGGAACCTGCGTCTTCGCAGTCAGGTGGTGCATGAGATCAGAAACCACCTGCATTCAGCCGGGTTTACCGAGGTGGAGACCCCTGTTCTCACCAGGAGCACCCCTGAGGGAGCCAGGGACTTTCTGGTGCCCAGCCGTCTGAATCAGGGAAATTTTTTTGCTCTGCCTCAGTCACCGCAACTTTTTAAGCAGCTGCTTATGTGCGCCGGCATGGATCGCTACTACCAGGTGGTAAAGTGTTTCAGGGACGAGGACCTGCGGGCGGATCGTCAGCCCGAGTTTACCCAGGTGGACATGGAGATGTCCTTTGTGGAGGAAGAAGGGGTCATGTCTCAATCGGAAAACATGATTGCCCGGCTTTTCAAGGAAGTCATGGACGTGGAGCTTGAAACCCCCTTTCAGAGGCTTGATTATTCCCGGGCCATTACGGACTACGGCCTGGACCGTCCGGACGTGCGCTTTGATCTGACCCTCAGGGATGTCACTGAAGTGGTGCGCGGTTCCAAATTCAATCTGTTTGCCAGGGCGGAACTGGTCAAGGCCCTGCGTGTGCCCGGAGGAGCAGAGTTGAGCCGCAGGGAAATCGACGACTATACAGATTTTGTAGGCATATACGGTGCCAAGGGGCTGGCCTGGATCAAGATAAAGGAAGATGAATGGCAGTCCCCCATCGCCAAGTTTCTGAGCCAGGAGGAGTGCAACGGGCTTACTGAGGCCCTGGGCCTGGAGACCGGAGACATAGTTTTCTTTCAGGCTGCATCCCCGGAGGTGGTGAACAGCTCACTGGGCTGCCTGCGCCTGAAGCTTGGTGAGAGATTCGGACTCATTCCCAATGATACCTTTGCTCCCATCTGGATCATGGATTTTCCCCTTCTGGAATGGGATGGCGACGAAAAGAGATGGATGGCCAGGCATCATCCTTTTACCTCCCCCAAGGACGGGCATATGGAACTTCTGGAAAGAGAACCCGGTCAGGCCCTGGCCCGGGCTTACGACATGGTCATAAACGGTCAGGAAGTAGGAGGAGGATCCATCCGTATCCATACCCGGCAGGATCAGGAAAGAATGTTTAAGGCCCTGGGCATGGACCTGGAGGAGTCCCGGAACAAGTTCGGGTTTCTTTTGCAGGCTCTTGAATACGGAGCCCCGCCTCATGGAGGGATCGCTTTCGGGCTGGACCGCCTTGTGATGCTCATGGCGGGGTGCTCTTCCATCCGGGAGGTAATAGCCTTTCCCAAGACCCAAAAGGCTTCCTGTCTCATGACCGAGGCTCCGGCGACAGTATCCGTCCGTCAGCTGAGAGAACTGGGCATCCGGCTGCGGGAACCGGAAAAGAAGCCGGAGCAATAAATGGCCCGGTTACTGTTATATAAAATAAACAGGACGAAATATTTGATCTGCCGGGGCCTTGCCCTCTAATATACTTATCATGTCCAGAAAGATACATATATACCCGGATAAGATCCTGACCCAGAAGGCCAGGCCGGTGGAGAAGATCGACGATTACATCATTGATCTTTCCCGGGACATGGCCAGGCTCATGTATGAGCACAGGGGAATAGGGCTGGCCGCTCCCCAGGTGGGAGAATCCCTGAGGGTGGTGACAGTGGACTTAAGCGGGCCTGACAAGCAGGAAGAGCTTTTTACTTACGTAAATCCAGAGATTATAGCTTCCCAGGACGAGACCACCACCGAGGAGGGATGCCTGAGCGTTGCGGGTTACCAGACCAAGGTCTGCCGGGCCAGGAAGGTAAAGGTAAAGGCCTTGAACCTGCATGGAGAGGAAGTGATCCACGAAGGCGAGGATCTGTGGGCAATATGCCTGCAGCACGAGATAGATCATTTGAACGGCATACTGTTTATTGATCATATCAGCCGGCTTAAAAGGACCATGTATGACAAAAAAGTGAAAAAATGGCTGGAAAACAAAAAAGAATAGTCTTCATGGGCACTCCTGATTTTGCCCGCATCGTGCTGGAAAAAGTGCTGCAGTGGTCCGGTGGTTCTGTGGTGGCTGTTTACTGCCAGCCGGACCGTCCCAGTGGGCGAGGGAGAAAACTTTCATTCTCTCCGGTCAAGGAACTGGCCCTGGAGCATGGTCTGCCTGTGATCCAGCCGCCCAACTTCAAGTCTCTGGAAGAAGTGGAAAAACTGGCTGATTTCAAGCCGGACTATCTTTTGGTGGCGGCCTACGGTTTGATTCTTCCCTCTGCTGTTCTTGACATCGCCGCTGAGATGCCCATCAATGTGCATGCCTCGCTTCTGCCCCTGTACAGGGGCGCAGCCCCCATCCAGAGAGCCATCATAGAAGGCCGCAACAGGACCGGGATCAGCATCATGCGCCTTACTCCCGGCATGGACGAGGGACCTGTGCTCATGGAAGAGTCCCTGGCCATAGAAGAGCAGGACACCGCTACGAGCCTGCATGACAAGCTGGCCCTCCTGGGGGGGGACCTTGCGGTCAAGACCCTGGAGGCATTGAATCAGGGAAAGATTGTCCCTGTGCCGCAGGATCATGACCGGGCCACCTATGCAGGCAAGCTTACCAAGGAAGAAGGCCGGATTGTATGGGACAGGCCGGCAAAACAGATCCATGACCAGATCCGGGGCATGTTTCCCTGGCCCGGGGCTTATTTTGACTGGAACAGTCCAGCCGGCAAGACCATCCGCCTTAAGGTCTACCCGGGCAGGGTCGGCGGGGACAGGCCCCCGGAAGTAAGCCCGGGTACTGTGGCAGGGCTGGAAGACGAGCATCTGGCCATTGCCTGCAGGGACAAGATGTACCTGACTGCCAGGGTAAAGCCTGAAAACAGCAGGGAAATGTCCGCCCGCAGCTTTTACTGCGGTTTCATGCAGCAATGCCGGGAGTGATTACCGTGTTTTTACTTAAACTATAGCTTTTATTTAAAATATAACATGAGCACAGAAAGCCGGAATTTTCTGGAAAAGGAAATCCAGGACTCCTTTGAAACCAGAAAGAGGCTGTTCATAGGACTTATTACCGGGACATCAGTCCTTGTATGTCTGATTCTGCTTCTTTTGTGGTATATCCCTTACGTGGGACTGGACAGCATCCATCCCTGGGCACCGTGGGTTATGGGCACGGTTGTAGCCCTGGCCATATGTTTTATCTTCTGGGTATCCCTGGGTCTGGTTCTGAACATCCTGCTCAAGCGTCCTGTTCTTTATTCCAGGAACCTGCGGGGCATCAGTATAAAATTCTTTCTGCCGCTTATGACCATCTTCGGAAGGCTGCTGCGCATCCCCAAACAAAAGATACGGGCGTCCTTCATCAAGGTGAACAATGAACTGGTCTTGTCCGAGAGCCGCATGTATCCTCCGAACAAGGTGCTCATGCTCATGCCCCACTGCCTGCAAAACAGCATCTGCAGCCGCAGGCTCACATATAATGTAAACAACTGCAAAAGGTGCGGTGAATGCAGCATCTCAGGGCTTCTTGATTTAAGTCGCGAATACGGGGTGCATATGGCCATTGCCACAGGCGGTACCATAGCCCGAAGGATTGTGGTCAACATACGTCCCAGGCTTATTGTGGCAGTGGCCTGCGAGCGGGATCTGGCCAGCGGAATCCAGGATGCCTACCCCATACCCGTTTACGGAGTCTTGAACGAGCGCCCTAAAGGTCCTTGTCTGGATACCAGGGTGACCCTGGAGCATGTAAGACTGGCTCTGGATAAGTTCGTGGATGCCGTCCATGGCCGGAGGACGGAGAATGAAGAGGTTAAGGAAAACGCAGACAGTCTTCAGCAGGCTTGCGGACAGGGTGAGTATAAAGACAGGGCAACTGGTCTTTGACCGGTGATGCATGAAACACAAAACTCCAAAAAAATTCTCCCTCAATGATCCCCGAAACATAGCCCTGAACGTGGTCCTGGAAGCGCTCAAGCCCGGCCGGGACCTGCAGATGGTCCTGGACAGAAACCTGGACCCGGAAATGGACCCCAGGGACAGGTCCCTGGCCACTGAACTGGCTTATGGCTACTTGCGCTACAAGGGCCGCCTGGATTTTGTGCTGAACTGCTTTCTTAAATCACCTGCCCGGCTGTCCGGTGGAGCCAGGGCCCTGATGGGGCTGGCTGCATACGAGATTTTCTTTCTGGAACGTATTCCGGATTATGCTGCTGTTTCCAGGGCTGTAGCCCTGGCCCGCAAGAAATTCGGTGCCCGGATGTCCTCTTTGGTTAATGCAGTCCTGCGCAAATGCTGCCGAGTGGATGCCTCTGACCCGGATTTCTTCAGTCAGGATAATCCCGGAGAAGTGCTTTTTCTTTCCAGGTTTTATTCATGCCCGGAATGGATGGTAAAGCTCTGGCAAAAGGACTACGGGTCTGACAAGGCCCGGGTATACCTGAAGCAGAGCCTTCAGAAACCTGCTGCAGGAGTAAGACTTGCCCCGGGAGCAGATACAGGCAGCCTGGATGAGCATTACGTGGTCCAGCGGATTGGTCCTTCTGTACATTTAAGGGATAATTATCCCGACCTGGAAGACCTTGAAAGAAAAAAAAAGGTCGTCAGGCAGAGCTTTTCCGGACAAAAGGCCCTCTGGGAACTGGGCCTGGGCCAATGGAAGTCTCCTGTGTGGGATATGTGCGCCGGGAGAGGCGGCAAGACCATGCTCATGAGCAGCCAGGGCCTGCAGATATGGGCCAGTGATACTCATCGGCCAAGGCTGGCTGGACTGAAAAAAGAACTTCAGGGGCAGGTGCAAGTGCTGATATTTGCAGCCCAGGGGCAAAGACCGCCTCTGAAAAAAGCTCCCGGCACGGTGCTGGTGGATGCCCCATGTACCGGCCTGGGAGTACTGTCCAGAAGGCCGGACACCAAATGGAAGCGAAGCGCAAGGGATGTGCCGGAGTTAAGCCGCATCCAGAAGGAACTGCTTGCTTCCGCCGCAGATATCCTGCCCCGGAAAGGGGAGATCATCTATGTCACCTGTACCCTTACCAGGCAGGAAAACCAGGAGCAGGTGAAAGACTTTCTAAAGAAACACAAAGATTTTAAGTGCCTGCAGACTTACGGAACAGGAGCTGACGAACACCTGGGGGAGTTTTTTTTTGGGGCAAGGCTGAAACGGAGTTGAGTTATTCCCGTTGCAGGTATTCTCTGGCCTGGTTCAGGTCAAGGCCGCGGCCGGCGGCGATGCGGGACAGATTTTCTTCGGCTTCAGAGTCCCGCAGGTATTCCGGCGCGGGCAGGGGTGTATTCCATGAAGCATTCAGGGCCATGCGTAAGAGGTTGTGGGGTGAGGGCACGTCCCAGTGCAGGGAAAGGACTGTGGACTTGCGGGGGTGAAAAAAGTCCATGTTCCGGCGTAAACCGCTGCCTGCCAGGTACACTGGACCTGGACATGAGGATAAAAGGTCTTTTAGTTCCGAGAGGTGCAGGTTTTTTGCAGGGCAGGAAGCCGTAAGGTCGGGGCAGGAAAAAACCTGGGCATACACCTGTTCTCGCCGGGAATGCACCAGTACCACAAGCGTGCCGTGAATTAGAGGTCCGGGCCCCATAGCCAGGGCCTGCATGAAGCTAAGTCCTGCCAGGGGGATACTGTGAGCACAGGCCATTCCCAGGGCGTGAGCCAGGCTCATGCGCACCCCGGTAAAAGATCCCGGCCCGGATACGCAGGCAATGCCCTGTAGTTCATGAGTTTCAAGCTCCAGGGACTCAAGGGCCGTTACTATGCCTGGAGCCATGTGCTTCATGGCCCGTCCGGGTACGTACAGGCTGCTTGAGAACCAGAGCCTTTCGCTGTTTCCCAGGACAATCTGCAAGTCGCCTTCAGCGCAATTAATTACCAGGTACATGTGTAAACCGGATCGGTTTCCCGGGTTTATCAGCCCACCAGCCGCAGGATATCGTTTATTATGGCAAAGGCCATGAGGGAAAGTATGAACAGTATTCCGATCCTGGTGGCTATCTGGCGCATGCGCTCATTCAGCGGTCTGCGGGTGATCATTTCTATGGTGTAGAAAAGGATGTGCCCACCGTCCAGTACCGGTACAGGCAGCAGGTTGATAAGCCCCAGGTTGATACTGATGAGGGCGGTCAAGGCCAGCAGATTTACCATGCCCTCCTGCTTCTGTTCGCTCACCAGCTGACCTATAAGGATGGGACCCCCGATGGTGTCCAGGGGGATGATACGCTCAATAAGCTTTTTGATGGCCTCCACAGTAAGTTTGATGAGCATCCAGGTCTGGGACAGGCCTTCCTTGCCGGCGCTTATAAACCCAAGGGAGATGGTTTCCGTCTCGCCCGAGGCCACTATCCCGATCTGCGGGGTCTTTATTTCCTCCCCGAATATGTTTTCCTGGACCGACATTCTGGGGACCAGGGTGAATTCCTTTATGCTGGAGTTGCGCTGGACTTCCAGCTCCAGTGGCTCGCCCTCGTTTCGCTGTATATGCTGGACCATGTCTTCCCAGTAGCGAACTTCCTGGCTGTTTATGCTCAGCACCAGGTCTCCAGGCTGCAGCCCGGCCTCCATGGCCGGGCCGTCCTCGGCCAGATCACCTATCTGGGGCAGCATCTGCATCTGCCCGTGGGCAAAGAAAAGACCCCAGTAAATAAACCAGGCCAGGACAAAGTTGAACACGGGTCCGGCTGCCACTACCAGGATTCTTTGCCAGGGAGGTCTTTGAGCGAAACTTTCTTTTGAAGTGAACCCTCTGGGAATTTCCGATTCTTCTCCTTCCCCAACAAGATGCACATATCCTCCCAGCGGCACTGCAGAAAGACGGTATTCCGTCTTGCCCATGACAAAGCCGAACAGCTTGGGACCAAATCCCAGGGAGAATGTAGACACTCCCACTCCCAGAAGCCTGGCCACCAGAAAATGACCCAGTTCATGAAAAAAGATGAGCAGTCCCAGTACCAGTATTATGGCTATAGCGCTTGTTAGCATGGTTGTTCTATTTAGAGTATGTATTGGTTAAGCAGTTTTTAACCAGCAGGGTGCAGGACAAATTCACTTACCCTTTGTCTGGTCTGATGATCCAGATTAAGAATTTCCCGGGGACTGTCAACTGGTGTTGGGCTGTGTTCCTCCAGGGCCCTGGAATTTATCCTGGGTATGTCCATAAATCCGATCCTGCCGGCCAGGAAACTGTCCACACAGATTTCGTTGGCGGCGTTAAGAACCACAGGGTAGCTGGGTCCGCTTTTCATGGCCTCCACTGCCAGTTCCAGGCAGGGAAAAGCCCCGGGGTCCGGTTTGTAAAATCCCAGCTCGGTGCAGGCGGCCAGGTCAAGGGGAGCGAGTCCGGGGTCGAGGCGCTGGGGATAGCCCAGGCAGTGGGCGATGGGCATCTGCATATCCGGTACTCCCATGTGGGCCAGAACTGATCCGTCGCGGAACTGAACCAGGGCGTGTACAATGCTTTGAGGGTGCACCAGCACCCGGACCCTGTCCATGGATATGCCGAAAAGATGGTGCGCCTCTATTAGTTCCAGGCCCTTGTTCATCATGGTGGCCGAATCTATACTTATCTTGGCCCCCATGGACCAGTTGGGGTGAGCCAGGGCCTGTTCCGGCTTCATATCCTCCAGGCTGGAGGCCTTGCGTCCCCAGAATGGTCCACCGGAAGCGGTGAGAATCACCGAGTCCAGCTCACCGGCCTCATGTCCCTGCAGGGCCTGAAACAGGGCATTGTGTTCCGAATCCACAGGCAGGATAACGGCCTTACTCCTCTTGCATCCGGCGCGGATGAGATGTCCGGCCAGGACCAGGGATTCCTTGTTGGCCAGAAGAACTATTTTGCCCCTGTCCACTGCTTCCAGGGTGGGCAGAAGCCCGGCAGCCCCCACCATTGCTGAAAGGACCATGTCCACTTCCAGCAGGGAGGCAATGCTGTTGTAGCCTTGGGAGTCCACCAGTATCTCCGGACTGTAGTCAGAAGCAAGCATATCCCTCAACTTATGCGCCAACTGCTCCTCAAGCACACCCAGATAATCCGGCCGAAATTCGTTAGCCTGCTCTGCCAGAAGTTCAATGTTTCTGGCTCCGGCCAGGGCCTTTACGCGAAATTTTTCCGGATGCCGCCGGATCACCTTGAGCGCACTGGTGCCTATAGAGCCGGTGGAGCCCAGGATGGCCAGGCAGCGGGGCTGATCCGGCCGTGATTGCAGGTCAAGGTCTGATATGTATTGCAAGTTTGTCCAGTTCTGAGGTGGTCAATAATTACAATATGTTTACGAATATCGAAACTACCACATAAGCGGGCAAGAGCAACAGCAGGCTGTCTATGCGATCCAGAACACCTCCATGTCCAGGCAGGATGTGTCCTGTATCCTTGACACGACACCATCTCTTAAGCGAAGACTGGAAAAAGTCTCCCAGCTGGGCGCTGACATTTAGAATAATGCCCAGAATCACTAATTGCCACCACAGGGCACTGCCCAGCAAGAGCCCCAGGCCCAGGGTGACGGCTGTACACAGTATGAGTCCTCCCAGGCTTCCCATCCAGGTCTTCTTGGGACTGACATCCGGCCAGATTTTTCTGTTGCCCCACAGGTAACCCGAGTAAAAAGCTCCGGCATCGGAAGCTGCAGTAGCCGCCAGAACCAGGATGATTTCCGGGGCCTCTAGAGTAAAAAACAGGCTCATTACAAGGGGGACGTAAGCTATGCCGGAAATGAGCACCATGTAGTCATTAAGCCCGGCCTGGTCTTTCTGCCTGCTGAATTCCATAAGAAAGCCGAGCCAGGCCACCCAGAATATGAGAACCAGGAAAAGCAGCGGGTGGCCGGTTATTTCCAGGGAATAGTCCAGAAGAAAAAGGCTTCCTGCAAGGCATCCCAGGGTCTTGAGCAAAAGCCGTTCTTTGCCGGACCAGAACAGGGAGTAGAATTCCCACAGTCCCAGCAGGGAAACCAGGACCACCAGAATGGCGATTCCAGCGTGTCCCAGGTAGATTGCTCCGCCCAGGACCAGAATGAGCAGGACGGCTGTAGCAACTCTTTGCAGGTGAGGGCTTACATTCATACAGGCTCCACGGCTCCGAAGCGGCGGTTTCTCCGGCTGTAGTCTTCCAGGGCCTTGTGCAGTTCCCCGGCGTCAAAATCGGGCCAGAGGGTCTCGGTGAAGTAGAATTCCGAATAGGCTGACTGGTAAAGAAGAAAATTACTTATCCTGTATTCTCCGCTGGTGCGGATTACCAGATCGGGGTCGGGCTGACCGGCGGTGTAAAGATATTGACCGAACTCCCCGGGGTCCATCCGGGCCGGATCCAGACCCTTGTCCAGTATCAGCCGGCAGGCCCTTAATATCTCCAGACGTCCGGAATAGTTCAGGGCCAGGTTCAGCTGCATGCTCCGGTTGGATCTGGTGCGGTTGCTGGCCATCTGCAGTATTTTTCTGGTGGCCAGAGGAATTTCGCCTGTTTCTCCAAGGATGTTCAGGCGGATATCCTGACGTATTAGAGTAGGTAGTTCACCGTTCAGGAATTCCCCCAGCAGATTGAAAAGAAAATTTACTTCATCCCGGGGGCGCGACCAGTTCTCTTTGGAAAAGGCGTACAGGGTCAGATGCTGGATGCCCAGACGCCGCGACTCTTCAACTATGGACCGGGCGCTGCGGGTACCCTGCTTGTGACCCTCCACCCTGGGCAGTCCATGCCTGCCGGCCCATCTGCCGTTGCCGTCCATTATAATGGCTATGTGCCGGGGGAGCCTGTCCTGCAGTTTAAAACTCCATGATTTCTTTTTCTTTTTCAGCCAGTATCTGGTCCACCTTGATCACGAAGCTGTCGGTTATTTTCTGGACTTCTTCGTGGCCTTTGTGCATCTCGTCCTCGGTAAGGTCCTTATCGTTTTTCATCTTTTTGAGGGTGTCGTTGGCTTCTCTGCGCACGTTCCTCAAGGCCACCTTGGCGTCTTCGGAGTATTTCTTGGCCATCTTGACCAGATCTTTACGCCTTTCCTCGGTGAGAGGAGGAATGTTGATGCGGATAAGCTTGCCATCGCTGACAGGGTTTAAACCCAGGTCGGACTTCATAATGGCTTTTTCTATGCCGGAGAAAACATTTCTGTCCCAGGGCTGGATGGCAATTGTCCGGCTGTCCGGGATGGATATGGAGGCAAGCTGGTTCAAGGGGGTCATGGTCCCGTAGTATTCCACCGTGATCCCGTCCACAAGCCCCACAGATGCCCTGCCGGTCCTGAGCTTGGTCAGGTCCTTCTCCAGGCTGGTTATGGCCTTGTCCATTTTTGCCCTGCACTCATTAAGTACATCATCCATGAATTATCCTCCTTGCACTATAGTGCCTATCTGCTCTCCCTGGAGCACACGGATTATGTTGCCCTGCTGGAAAAGGTTGAACACCGCCACAGGCATACAATTGTCCATGCACAAAGAGACAGCTGCCGCATCCATGACCTTGAGACGGCGGTTCAAAACATCGATATAGGACAAAGAATCGTACTTTACAGCGTCGGAGTTGGTTACCGGGTCCTTGTCATAGACCCCGTCAACCTTGGTGGCCTTCAAGATGACATCTGTCTTGAGTTCCATGGCCCTGAGAGCAGCTGCAGTGTCTGTGGTAAAGTAGGGGTTACCGGTGCCTGCCGCGCATATAACGATGCGTTTTTTTTCAAGATGCCTGAGGGCCCTGCGACGTATATAGGGCTCGGCCACTTCGTGCATGGAGATGGCGGTCATGACCCTGGTATCCGCGTTCATCTTCTCCAGGACATCCTGCACAGCCAGGGCATTCATGACCGTGGCCAGCATGCCCATATAGTCCGCGGAGGCCCGGTCCATCCCCTTGGATGATGCGGACACGCCGCGGAATATATTCCCGCCGCCAATGACTAGGGCCATCTCGGCCCCAAGTTCCTGGGCGGATATGACCTCCCTGCAGATGGAAGAAACAGTGCCGGGATCTATACCGTAGGGTTCGTTCCCGGCCAGGGCTTCTCCGCTTAACTTTAGAAGTACGCGACGGTATTTGGGCTTGGGCATCTTATTTTTCCGGATTTGGCTGTAAGAAGTCCTGAAAAACAGTCTGCAGGTTAATCCTGGACATCTTCACCAAGGCCCAGACGGGTGAAGCGCCCGATCTGTATGCTTTCGCCAAGGACCACCACAGTGTCGTTGATCAGATCTTCAATGGTCTTGGAGTCGTCCTTGATATAGGCTTGTTTAAGCAGGCATACTTCCTTGTAGTACTTGTCCAGGCGTCCCTGGACGATCTTTTCGGCAATATGCTCGGGCTTGCCTTCTTTCTCCGCCTGACTCTTGTAGAAGTCCCGTTCCTTGTCAACAAGCTCTTGAGGCAGATCCTCGGGATTTACGCATACAGGGCTGGTTGCGGCGATCTGCATGGCCAGGTCTTTGGCCAGCTGCTGGAACTGGTCGCTTTTGGCCACAAAGTCAGTCTCGCATTTAAGCTCTACAAGTACGCCTATTTTGCCGTTGCTGTGAATATAGGAACCTATCCAGCCTTCTGATGTGGCCCGTCCGGCTCTTTTCTGAGCCTTGGACAGGCCTTTTTCCCGAAGCCAGGTAATGGCTTTTTCTTCGTCTCCCCCGCTGTCCTGCAGGGCTTTTTTGCAGTCCATCATGCCGGCCCCGGTTTTTTCCCGCAGAGCCTTAACTTTCTGGGCATCAACCATTTTTACTCCTCCTGTTGCTCTTCCTGCATGGCAGGTTCTGGTTCGGTTTGCATCATTCCGGCTTCAGCTTCCTGAGCTTGTTCGGCCTTGTCTTCATGTTCCTCCCTGTCTCCTCTCTTGGCCATTCCCTCCAGGCAGGCATCGGCGATACTGCCGGCGAAGAGCTTTATGGCTCGTATGGCGTCATCGTTACCGGGAATGACAAAGTCGATAAGATCTGGATCGCAGTTGGTGTCCACCACTGCTGCTATAGGGATGTTCAGCTTGCGGAACTCCTTGATGGCGATCTCTTCTTTTTTAGGATCGATGATAAAGGCTGCACCCGGCAGGGAATCCATGTCCTTGATTCCGCCCAGGTCGGCATTTAGCTTATTTACTTCCCTTTGCATCATGGCCACTTCTTTTTTGACGAAACGGTTTATGGTGCCGTCCTCAAACATCCTCTCCAGGGTCTTGAGACGTTCGATGCTTTTACGGATGGTCTGGAAATTGGTCAGTGTGCCGCCCAGCCAGCGGTTAGTGACATAATACATGTCTGCGCGCTCGGCCTCGCCTTTGATGACTTCTCTGGCCTGTCTCTTGGTTCCCACAAAGAGAACTTTTTTCCCGCCGGCCACGGTGTCGGAAATAAAGTCGTGGGCATGTTTGTAAAGCTTTACGGTCTGCTGCAGGTCAATGATGTGTATGCCTTTTCTGGACCCGAAGATATAAGGCTTCATTTTCGGATTCCAGCGTTTGGTCTGATGACCGAAATGCACACCGGTCTCCAGCATCTGCTTCATGGTAACATAACTCATAAGATTCCTCCCTAGGTTTTTTCCTCCGTCCGGTAAGCGTCTCTTCAACAGCGAAGAGCACCCAGAGGGCTTCGTCCGGACGTGTGATTTACGAAACTGGTTCTTATAGAATATTTTTTTTTAGCTGGCAAGTATTAACTTGACCTTGTTGCTGTGAAATATGACGGAAAATAACTTGCCAATAATTAACAGATGTTCTATAGATACTGGTCTTTAAAAAATTTTCGGAGGTTAGACATGAAAAAAGATCTGCACCCTACTTTACATGATACCAAAATTCAGTGCGCCTGCGGCAATGAATTTCAATCCAAGTCCACTGCCGGCCAGGAGATAACAGTGGAGGTATGTTCGCAGTGCCATCCTTTTTTTACCGGACAGCAGCGATTTGTCGACTCTGCCGGACGGATTGACCGCTTCAAGAAGAAGTATGGCCAGGCGGCCAAATAGGATTATGCATTCAGGTAGGAACTGAGGGATTGTTGAAAATTGAGAATGAAGGGCATATTAATCTGCCCGCACGGATTTGAATATGTTTGCCAGGCTGGATGAACTGGAACAGCAATACATGCAGATAGAAACGGATCTCAGCGATCCGGAGGTATTTTCCAATCAGGAAAAATACAGGAAGCTGTCCAAGTCGCACTCGGAGTTGGGACCCATTGTCAGTACCTACCGGGAGTACAGGCGAGTTGTGTCCGAAATGGAGGAGAACAGGGAGCTTGCCCGGGACAAGGACCCGGAGATCCGTGAATTGGCTCGGATTGAGCTCGAAAGCCTCCAGGAGAAGAAGGACAGCCTGGAGGAAGACCTGAAAATGCAGCTCGTGCCCAGCGATCCCCTGGACGAAAAGAATATAATTCTGGAGATCCGGGCCGGTACAGGGGGAGAGGAAGCCGCACTTTTCGTTGCTGATCTGTTCCGCATGTACTCCAGGTATGCCGAGGAGCGCAGCTGGAAGGTGGAAGTGCTCAACATGCAGGAGACAGGGTCCGGCGGAATCAAGGAGGTAATTGCCTCCATCTCCGGTAAAAAGGTGTACAGTAGGCTCAAGTATGAGTCCGGGGTACACAGGGTGCAGCGGGTCCCGGAGACGGAGTCCCAGGGCCGGGTACATACTTCGGCTGTTACAGTGGCCATTCTGCCCGAGGCCGAGGAAGTGGACGTGCACATCGAGCCCAACGACCTGCGTGTAGATGTCTTCAGGTCCTCAGGGCCGGGGGGGCAGAGTGTGAATACCACTGATTCAGCTGTCCGCATCACCCATATTCCCACCGGACTGGTGGTTTCCTGCCAGGATGAAAAGTCTCAGCACAAGAACAGGGCCAAGGCTCTGAAGGTCCTCAGGTCCAGGCTGTTGCAGAGCATGGAGGAGGAGCAGAAAAAAGAACTCGATGATAACCGCAGGGCCCAGGTAGGCTCCGGGGACCGTTCAGAGAGGATACGCACCTATAATTTTCCCCAGAGCAGGGTGACTGATCACCGCATCAACCTTACTCTGTACAACCTGGAAACAGTAATGCAGGGGCACCTGGATGGAATTATCGACCCACTTGTCCAGAATTTCCAGGCCCAGGCCCTTCAACAGGCCCAGGCGGCGTAATAAGACTGCTTCATCCAGCATATAAATCCCCTGAGCGGTTGCTTGTCTTTTGTGAATACCATTGCCTCAATACTGGCCCGGGGCACGGATGAACTGCGCCGGGCGAAAGTGGATTCTCCCGGCCTTTCGGCCAGGGTGCTTCTTGCCCACGTCCTGAATCTTCCCACTGAAAAGCTGGTACTGGTTTTTCAGGATCAGGCCTCTGAAGAGATCCGGCGGCGTTATGAAGTCTTGATCGCCCGTAGAAGCAGAGGCGAGCCGGTGGCATACATCCTGGGCCGTAAAGAGTTTTACAGCCGTGATTTTCAGGTGAGCCCTCAAGTGTTGATCCCAAGACCCGAAACAGAGTTACTGGTGGAACTTGCAGGGGAAATTTATTCCCGGCAGCAGCAGAAGGTTTTTGCGGATCTGGGTACCGGAAGCGGAATTCTGGGCATATGCATCGCCCTGGATTTTCCCTTGTTTCATGGTCTGGCCTGTGATATCAGCGAACCGGCCTTGTCTGTTGCCCGTAGTAATGCCCGTATGCACAGGGTATCAGACAGGATTGTTTTCTTCCGGGGGGACATGGGTGCGGGTATTAAGCCCCAGAGCCTTGATTTTATAGTCAGTAACCCGCCGTACATAAGCGCCCGGGAGTTTGCAGGTCTGGGGGCGGAAGTGCGGGATTTTGAGCCCGGGCAGGCCCTTCTGTCAGAGGCCGGAGGTCTGGGACATATACAAAGGCTGGAACATGATGCCGCAAGGGTTTTGAGGGGTTCCGGGCGGGTCTTTATGGAAATGGGCAGCGCCCAGGCCGACCAGGTCAGGCGGATCTTTTCTCGCTGGAGCAGTTGCCATGTCTATCAGGACCTTGCCGGACTGGATCGGGCGGCTGTAATATGCAAGTAGGGCTAGTGCTAAAAAAGAACAGCATTTTGTCAAAAAAACACAGTAGTAAGAACAGCATCAAAATTTAAGAGTGTTATTTCAGTATGTTGAAATAGATAGTTTTGGGCATGTTTCTTGCATTTTTGCCCTTTCAGGAGGAAGCGTGAATGCGTCAGCAAACAATTAAAAAAGATGTTAAATGCTCAGGTGTCGGTCTGCACAGCGGGAAAAGAGTCAGCCTGCACATGCGCCCGGCAGAGGAGGATACCGGGCTTGTTTTTCTGCATAAAGGACCGTGTGGAACCAAAAGACTTGAGCCCAGTCCGCACTCGGTCAAATCAACTGAGCTGGCCACCACCATAGGCAACGGGGATGTCTCCATATCCACGGTGGAGCATTTGCTGGCGGCGGTTTCCGGTCTGGGTATCGACAACCTGTACATTGAGGTAGAGGGGGATGAACTTCCAATTATGGACGGCAGTGCAGCTTCTTTTGTTTTTCTGCTTAGAACAGCAGGCATCCGCAGGCAGCGCCTGCCCAGGCGGGTGCTGGGGCTAAGTCGTCCCCTTGTTTACAAGCACGGCGAACGCTGGATTAAGGCTGAGCCTTACAACGGGCTCAAGATAAAATACACCATCGATTTTTCGCACCCCATGGTCGGCAGTCAGTCCTACCAGTTTGAGCAGAACCCGCAGCACTTTGTAAGATCTTTGGCCAAGGCCAGGACTTTTGGATTTTTAAAGGACGTAGAAAAACTTCAGAGCCAGGGACTGGCTTTGGGCGGCACGCTGAACAATGCAGTAGTCCTGGACGAGTACGGGATAGTCAATCCAGACGGCCTTCGCTACAGCGATGAGCTAGTGCGGCACAAGATTCTGGACTTCATGGGAGATATGAGTCTGATGGGCACTTCTCTGTGGGGGTCTTTCGAGGTTCACTGCTCCGGGCACTCCTTCAACAACTCCTTCCTAAGATTTCTGGATGTAAACAGGGACGACTACCTGCACCTGATTGATTTCGGCGGCCGGGAAATAACAGCCCCTCAATATGAGCCCCGGGAGGCATATCAGCCTCAGCCTGCCTGGGCTTGATGCAGCCCCTTTACAGGAAATGGCCGGTTCTTCTTCCGGGCAGTCTGCAGGCTTAGATGACGCCGCCATAAGATTCCAGCCAGTGAGCAACCTGTTTGTAACGAGGGTTACGCGCCGGTCTGAAATTTCTTCTTTTAAGCGCCTCTACAAGCTCTTCCCGGTTGCGGACCGGATCTGGAAACAATGTCCCGACCCTGCCCAGTTCTTCCAGGCAGTGGGCGTCACTACCCCCGGTAAGGCTCACTCCGTGTTTTCCCTGCCAGTTTTGAGCCAGGGTGTTTTCCAGTTCGGAATTTCTGCCGTTTAATCCTTCAGCATATCTGATTGTCCCGGTAGAAGCCAGTTTTTCATTCACCTTCTGCATTGCCCTGTAGGGGTGTGAGGCTATTATCACTCCGCCGGCCTGGTTTACCCGCCGGGCTATCTCTGGTGCAGGCAGGTAAGATTCAAATTCTTCGTGAGGGCCGAAGATTAAAAAATGGCCATCCAGGCTTGAGTATTCCTGCCCAATAATCACACAAAGACCGTCATCCTGAACTCCCTCCCGGACCTGGTGCCTGGCTTCAGTGGTGTTGTGATCGGTGATGCACACTCCGTCCAGGCTTAGCAAACGGGCCTCTGAAAGGATGTCTTTCAGGGAGAGAATGCTGCAGGCGGAGAGCCTGGAGTGGACGTGCAGGTCGAAAAAAAATGACATTTTCATCATCTCTTGGTCAGGTTTTCAGCTCTTATCGTTATTTTTACCGGCACCAAACATCTGTCCCAGGCCGGTATTCTTGAAGATTATCCTGGTGGCTGTTACATCAGCGGCCTCGGCCAGGTCCATGAGCCTTTCCAGGTAATCAAGTATTTCCATGCGGCGATCTTCGGAGGAGCATTCAAAATCCTCTTCCAGTTGGCCGGACTTAATGTATTTTTCCAGATCGCTTAAAAATTTTTCGTTGAGCATCCGTACTCCAGAAAATAGTTTGAGCTCTTGCTGTACAAGCCTTTCTGCTCAATATAAAAAGATAATACCTGCAGGGCCAGCTGTCATTATGGATCCTGTTTAAAGAAACGTAATATGTTGCTGCTTACTTAAGGCATAGCCCAGGTCAAAAGGTTTGTCGAGACCCTCCGGATCTTAAAAAACTCTTGACTGTACAGAAACTCATGGACTAATTTTTCATTATAAGCCGGGGTGGCGAAATTGGTAGACGCACGGGACTCAAAATCCCGCGGGGGCAACCTCATGAGGGTTCGAATCCCTCCCCCGGCACCATAACAGAATCAATGGGTTAGGGCTTGCTTGTCAAGTATAGGCTCTAACCCTTATTTTTTGCTAGTAAGCATATAGTAAGACGTGACTGCAAAAAATCGACAGCCTAGCAATAAAAGCAGCGGACACATCTATTCTCCACACTCTTGCCATGGCCGATGCCATGGTTTATGCAACGGTCAGTATGCACGAAGCCCCTTTTTATACTTCTGATGCTGGTTTCAAAGGACTGCCCCTTGTCCGGTGAATGAAAACCAGGTAAGCCTGAAGGAAGGATTTATGCAAAAAAAGATGGACCGCAGGAAATTTATGTGCACCACTGCCGGGGCTGTTGCCGGCCTGGGAGTAACCGGCATTGAAGCTGTGCGCGTACCCCAATCCGCCTGTGCAGCTGATCCAGGCTCAGAGGACATGCCCAGAAGAAAGCTTGGACGCACCGGTCACCAGGTGTCCATATTCAGCCTAGGCGGCGAAGCCACAGTGCAGCAGACCGGCAGGCAGGACGAGGCAGCAGCCATAATAGACAAGGCTCTGGATCTTGGAGTGAATTATATCGACACCTCTCCCACATACGGCGGAGGAGGCAGTGAAAGCAACATCGGCCGGGTCATGGTCCGCAGGCGCGAGGAGGTTTTTCTGGCCTCCAAGACCCATGACCGCACTTACGACGGAACCATGCGCCTTATTGAGCAGAGTCTGGAGCGCCTGCAGACTGACTATCTGGATCTGTATCAGGTGCACAATGTCCGGGTTAATAACGACGTGGACCAGGCCCTGGACAGACAGGGGGCGGTCCGGGCCATGGAGAAGCTTAAATCGGAAAAAGTCGTGCGCAATATCGGCATCACCGGGCACAAGGACCCGGATGTACTGATCCGGGGCATAACCCGCCATGATTTCGACACTGTCCTTCTCACCCTCAACGCTGGAGACATACATTACCGGCCCTTTCAGGAGGATCTTCTGAAAAAGGCGGCAGAAAAGCAGATGGGAATTATCGCCATGAAGGTGACCGCGGTCAACCGCATTCTTAAGCCCGGAGGCGCCGTTTCCATGCAGGAAGCCCTGGGATATACCCTGAGCTTTCCTGTAAGTACAGCCATCATAGGCATCTCCAGCCTGGAAGAGGTAGAGGAAAACGTCCGCATCGCCAGAGTGTTTGAGGCTTATTCCAGCGATGAACTGGTCAGGATTGAAGACAAGGTCCGCCCGCACCATGACCAGGCCAACTTTTTCAAGCACCACTGGTGAAAACCGGCAAGCCTAAAGCAGTCTTTCCAGGGCCTGTATCAGTGGGGTAAGGGTTTGTTCCTCCCGGGCGCTGGCGGGTATTGCCTCCCGGAATACGTTCTGCAGGATTTCTCTTCTGTCCTGGGGCACCAGGTCCCACTTGTTCAAAACCATGACCACAGGCTTGTCTTCAAGTTCAAGGAGCCTTAGCAGTCCCTGCACAGCCTCAACCTGCTCCTCCACCTCGGGATGGGAGGCATCAGCAATATGCACCAGCAATTTGGCCAGAGAAAGCTCTTCCAGGGTGGCCATAAAAGCCTCGCGCAGGTCTTGGGGCAGATCCTTTATAAACCCCACGGTGTCGGTTAAAACCACTTCTCTTTCGTCAGGGAAGCGCAGCCTGCGGCTGGTGGGATCCAGGGTGGCGAAGAGCTTGTCTTCGGCCAGGATTGTGCTGCGGGTCAGAGTATTGAGCAGGGTGGATTTGCCGGCATTGGTATAGCCCACCAGGGAAACCACGGGAATATCCGTTTCCACCCGCCTGGCCCGGATATTTTCCCTGTGCCTGCGCAGTTTCTGTAGTTCGTCCTTGATCCTGGTAATGCGATCCCTGATCTTGCGCCTGTCCAGCTCCAGCTTGGTTTCTCCAGGGCCTCTTCCGCCGATTCCGCCGGCCAGGCGGCTCAGGGCACGGTCCTGCTGGATGAGCCTGGGCAGGGTGTATTTGAGCTGGGCCATCTCCACCTGCAGCTTGCCGGCCCTGGAAGTGGCCCTCTGGGCAAAAATGTCCAGGATGAGCTGGGTGCGGTCAATAACCTTCCTGTCGGTTATGGAGGTCAGGTTGCGCAGCTGAGTGGGGCTCAGTTCCTGGTCGAATATGATAACCGATGCATTGGACTGCAAAGCCATGACCTCCAGCTCGGCCACCTTGCCCTTGCCCAGAATGGACTTGGGGTTGATCCTGGGAACCCTCTGGATCAACGAGTCGGCCACCTCAAGTCCGGCTGTTCTGGCCAGGGCTCCCAGTTCCTGCAGGGACCTTTCCTGTTCATGTCTGGGGAGGGTGTCTACGCTGACCAGCAGGGCGCTTTCCTCGGAGGGGACTTCCTGTCTTGCAGTACCTTCTCTGCCCAGTTCTTTTTCCAGGGACTCCACGCTGGCCTGATGATCTACTCCGGCTCTACTCCAGTGCAGCTGGGGATAAACCCTGTAAGGGGATCTCTCGCGATTATAAGGCATGAGGTGGGCCCACTGAAACTGGTCCGGAAGGCCCTGTTGATCCACAGTAATGACCGAGATGGAGTCCAGGCGCAGAAAGACCATGTCCATGAGGTCTTCGTCGGTAAGGCAGGTGTTGCCCATGTGTGTATGCAAAAGTCTTACCCCGCGAAGCCTGCCGCTGCTCTGCCTGAGCCGGTCCAGGGCGGGGATGAGAATGCCTCCCTGATCGCCAACGATTACCATGAGCACGTGTCCACGACGGTCTATGATCAGGCCGATCTGTCTTTTAATCTGGTGGGTTAGGTTGGCAAGCTCTCTGGCCTGTTCCGTGGTAAACCCGGAAGCAGAAGGGAACTTGCGGAAATAAAGCCTGGACAGGGCCTTAAGCTGTTGCGGCTTCAGCCCGGTGAGGTTTCCAAGGGGGTTTTGAGCTATAAGGATTCTCCGTTTTTTATTTTATGCGCATGGGCTATATTTTCTGGTTGAAATACCCCGAAATTACCTGGTCATAGCGGCTGGTTTTTGCGAATGTAAAAGAGGCTGTTTTTATCCTGAAGTCCAGGTCTATTCCCTTCTTATCCCGAAGCATATCCATGCAGGGCTGGTAAAATTCAGGGTCGGGCAGAACGCAGATACTGGCGTGATTCTTGGCTGCGGCTCGCAAAAGGGTGGGCCCGCCGATATCGATCTGCTCCACGGCCTTTTCAATGCCGGGATCGTCCTGGATTGCATGTTCAAAAGCATAAAGGTTCACACAGACAATGTCTATGGGCTGGATATTCATGGAAGCCAGAGTATCCATGTGTTCGGGGTTGTTTTTGTCCGCCAGGACCCCGGCATGAATATGGGGATGCAGCGTCTTGACCCTGCCGCCCAGAATTTCGGGAAATCCGGTGACATCACTTACCGAGGTCACATCCATCCCTTTGTCCTGCAGCATTTTTCTGGTTCCTCCAGTGGAAATTATTTCCACTCCCATGGTGGACAGAAACTGGCCGAGTTCCGTAATCCCGGTCTTGTCCGTAACACTTATAAGCGCTCTTTTGACAGGTAGTAACTGCATTTTCTTTTTTCTCCTTTTTTTATGAAAGGATGCCAAAATGTTTTGCAAAAGACAAGTATTTGGAAAATGTGTCTGCAAAAAGTCTTTTTAGCAGGCGAAGATAGCGGAGAACCGGTAAGGAAAAGCGAATTAATAAACTGACCTTAACTATTCATCCTGGGCGGCAAGGATGACCCTGTCCAGGATCCCGGTTGTGGAGTATCCCGGGGTCAAGGGGATGCTTCGCACCTCTCCGCCATGGCCCTGGACTATGTCCCGGCCAACGATTCTTTCCACTGGCCAGTCACCTCCCTTGACCAGAATGTGCGGGCGGACCTTTTCTATGAGACTGTAAGGGGTGTCCTCCCAGAATATGATTACCTGGTCCACGCAGCCAAGGCCAGCCAGAACCCTGGCCCGGTCTGCCTGGGCATTCACCGGGCGGTCAAGTCCTGGCTTGATGCGCCTTACCGAGGAGTCACTGTTTACACCCACCACCAGCAGATCCCCCAGGGAACGTGCTTTTTCCAGGTAGTCCACATGCCCGGCATGCAGGAGGTCAAAACAGCCGTTGGTGAATACAATTTTTTGACGCAAAAGGTCTTGTCTTTTCTGCACAAAGTCCTGGGCGGTTATTATCTTGTGTGTGCTGTCCATGAATTTTGTCCTGTCAGGAGGGTTTTATGAAAATACCTACTCCATGAATTTTTCCAGGATGCTGTCGCTGACCAGCATGCCGTTTCTGGTGAGGCTCAGGTAGCCGTGGGCCATGCGTATCAGGCTGTTCTGGTGCAGGGCCTGGATTACCCCGGCATACCTGCGGCTGAAGCATTCGCCCTTGAGCTGTTTATAATCTTTTAGGTTGAGCCCCCTGGAGGTGCGCAGAGAAAGCATGACCAGTTCATTGATCTTACGGCTGTGCGACAGTCTTTCAAATTCCAGATCACTGAAATTTTTTTCCCCCAGGGCCTGGTAGTCGCATATTGCCGAAGGATTCTGCCACCTTAAGCCGTCCATGGTGGATACACTGGAGGGGCCTGCTCCCAGAAAGGACTCCCCGGCCCAGTAGCCCAGGTTGTGCTTGCATCTAAAGCCCATCCGGGCGAAATTGGATATTTCATACTGCAAAAAACCGCAGGATTCCAGGTAGTGGGCACCGTGCACATACATTCCGGTCTGAGTGCGCTCATCCGGGAGTTTCAGTTCCCCGGACTGGATACCGGCCGATAGCCTGGTGCCCGGCTCCAGGCTCAGGCCGTAGCAGGACAGATGATCCGGTGCAAGCTGAACAGCATGAGCCAGTTCAGCCATCCAGCCCTGGAGGGTCTGTCCCGGCAGACTCCAGATAAGATCCAGGCTCAGTGCGGCGAAGTCTGCCTGACGGATCTTGCGGGCGGCTTTTATGGCCTGCCTGGAATCGTGGCCCCTCTGCAGAGTGTACAGGAGCCGGTCATCCAGGCTCTGGACCCCCAGGCTGATCCTGTTTACGCCCATGGAGGAAAAGGCCTGCAGGTCAGCCATCTCCAGGATGTTTTCCGGGTTGGCCTCCAGGGTGAATTCACATCCAGGCACAGGATCAAAGTGTTTATATACGGCGTCCACTATCCGGGACATGGATGCAAAGGGCAATACAGTGGGGGTGCCGCCCCCGATGTAAATGCTGCTAACTTTTCTTCGCCGTAGCTGTCTGCTGCGTATCTCCAGCTCCTGCTGCACAAGGCGCAGGTAGACACTGACGGACTCCTCAATATACTCCTGGGAGGCAAAAGCACAGTAGGCGCATTTTGTGCGGCAGAAAGGAACATGAATATAGAGCAGCATAGGCTGTACAAAGGGGTTTGCAGTAGCCGTGAAAACTACTGTCCATTTCGGGGCAGGCTGCCCTTGAATCTTTCGAATTCGCTGTAGATGCAGCCGCAGTAATTCTGGCGATAAAGTCCTATGGCCCGGGATCTTTCTATGCCCTGTTTCCAGCCTGGACGGAAATCCTGGTCCAGAAAGCGGCATTTTTCAGTCTCCAGGGTCTTGCCCAGGGCGCAAATCTGCTCAAAAGGCTGCATTTTGCTGAACATGAGGGTGGTGGAAAAAAAATCGAATCCTCCCCTGCGGGCTGCGGAGCGTGTACGTTCCAGGCGCAGCTGATGGCATAGAAAGCACCTTTTATCTTCTCGAAAGGCCACCTGGCGCAGGTAGACCCGGGGATCAACGTCCTGGTCCTGAAAAATTATTTTCATGCCCAGCTCTCTGGCCGCCTGCTCTGCGGCCTCTCTTCTTTTAAGATACTCCTGCAGGGGCTGGATGTTGGGATTGTAAAAAAATCCCGTAACCTCATGGCCCTGCTCCAGCAGTCTAGTCGCCGGATACATAGAGCAAGGACCACAGCAGATGTGCATAAGCACCCTGGCGGACAAGGCTTCAGCCCTCCCTGGGTGTGATCAGGACCTGGTTGTCGAACTGCTGTTCCATGTGCACCAGCTTGTCCCTCTTGTGGTTTAAGAGATATACGGCCAGATCCTGGTCCACAGGAAATTCCAGGGGGGATGGGCAGTTTTTCCTGCGCAGCAGGCGGTAGATTTCTTTCTGGGCCTGCAGGGCCTGCCATTCCAGATTGCGGGTGGTTCCCGTGCCCTGGCAGTGCCGGCAGCTTTCCATAATCACGGACAAAGCTGAGATGCCCAGCCTCTGGCGCACCAGCTGGATCAAACCGAATCTGGAAATGCGGCTTACATCAGTGCGGGCCTTGTCAGACTTGAGGGCGGAGCGCAGAGCCTTTTCCACCTGGCTTATGTGTTTTTTGTCCCGCATCTCGATGAAGTCTATGACAATCTGGCCGCCCACGTCACGGAGCATCAGCTGTCTGGGGATGTTTTCAGCGGCCTCCAGGTTGGTCTTAAAGGCCATTTCCCGGAAATCCTTTTCTCCGCCTATCTTTCCGGAATTGATGTCCACGGCCATGAGGGCTTCTGTCTGGTCGAAAACCAGGCGTCCCCCGCTGGGCAGCTCCACCTCCCGGGAAAAGATCTGGCTGATCTGTTTTTCCAGGTTGAAGCGTTCCATAAGGGTCTTTTCAGGATCGCCGTGGATGCGGACCATTTTCTTACGCCTGGGAAAAATCAGACTGACGAACTCCTGTACCTGCTCGGCCACTTCTTCGTTGTCCACCCAGATTTCGGATACATCCTCGGTGAGATAATCCCGGGCGGCCCTGAAGGCCAGATCCTTTTCCTCGTAGATAAGAGCCGGAGTGTTTTCGGCCACTCCTTTCTTGCGCACTTCCTTCCACAGGCGTTTCAAAAACTGCAGATCCCTGGACAGGGATGTCTTGTTCTGTCCATCGCTGACAGTGCGGACGATGACCCCCAGACCTTGGTCAAGCTTGAGCTCCTGGACGATCCCCTTGAGCCTTTCCCTTTCCTTTTCGTCCTCTATTTTCCTGGAAATCCCCAGCTGTTCCCGGCCGGGGGTAAGCACGAAATAGCGACCGGGCAGTGAAAGATATGTGGTCAGAAAAGCACCCTTGTTTCCGGTGGGCTCCTTGACCACCTGGACCAGAAGTTCCTGGCCGGGCTTTAAGACCTTCTGCAGTGGTGGGTACTTGTGGCCCTTGCCCGGTTTTATTTCCGCCTGGTAGTATTCCGGGTGCACTTCGTCCACCTGCAGAAAACCGTTCTTGCCTGTTCCGTAATTAATGAACGCGGCCTGCAGGGCCTGATCAATATTGTGGATCCTGCCTTTGTAGATATTGCCTTTGGTCTTGATCTGCCCCAGCATTTCCACGTAGTATTCCTGGATTATCCCGTCCAGTGCCAGCACCAGTTCGATCTGCTCTCCGGGCAGAACGCTTAAAAACATCTTTCTTTTTCTTTTTTTGGAGGTACTCATTTAAAATTCCTTTAGTGTATAAAATTTTTCTTTTCTGTGCCCAAGGGCACGGACTTTCTGTTCCCGGACCAGATGGTCGAGCATGGCAGAGGTTTCTTCAGGTGCGCTGCCCAGTGCGCTGCAGAGCTGCTCCAGAGTCTGCGGCCGGCGGCGGATGGAATCCAGGATGATGGAAGGATCCGCTGCTCTGTCTGTGCTGCAGGGCTGTATGCCTTTCCCGGCCGTTTCCGGGGCGCTGTGCAGGGCTCTTTGCCATCTGTGCAGGGTCTCCCGGTTCGGTGTTTTGAGATGCATATGCGCGCCGGGCCTGCTCATTACCGTCAGGTCCACCCGTTCATGGCCCAGGTTTTTTAAAAAAGCGGCGATTTTCTCCATGTTCGCCCTGGAGTCGTTAACTCCCGGTATCAGAAGGATCTCCAGCAGGACCCTTCCTGAAAATTCATTGCAGAAAGCTTCAAGTCCCCGGGCCATGTCCTGGATATTCAGGCCCGGAAAGGGCCGGTTCAGGCGTATAAACTCCTTCTGGACCAGCGTGTCCAGAGAGGGTAAGACCACGTCTGCATGCTGCAGTTCCTTTCGTACCTGATGGTCGTGCAGCAGAGAGGAATTGGTCAGCACAGCCAGGGGAATGTCCGGCTCGATTCTTTTGATGCCCTGGATAATTTTGCCCAGTTCCAGATTCAGGCAGGGTTCACCCTCTCCCCCCAGAGTGATATGATCCGGATGGTCGTCGGGGTTGTCATGCAGCCATTGTTTCAGTTCAGCCAGGATTGCCCCGGCATGTGCATATTTCTGCCTGGTCATGGTTTTTTTCAGGGTGGGGCCTGATTCGCAGTACAGGCAGTCGAAAGAGCATGTCCTTTCCCCCAGCAGGTCGATGCCCAGGGATCTGCCCAGCCTGGAGGACATGACCGGTCCAAACAGGTAATCAGCCATTCAGGATCCGACCTCCCCCGGGTGTTTCAGCAGAATGTACAGTCTTGAGCTCATATATAAAACAGGGCATAATGGTTACTGGAGTCAGGATTATGGATCAAGGGTTAAAGGTTAATGGGTGTTTCCTGCCTGAAAGGGCACCACTTGAAGGCCGGCAGTGGTGATTCAGGTCTGCAGATAAATAACTCAACGGTCGCTGATCCGATTCAAGCCGGAGGATAATAAATGATAGAATCAGGCCAACTGGTAATGCTGGTCAGCCCCAAGGGCAAGCGTTACTTTCGCGTATTGCAGACAGAAGACATTCTTAACACCAATGACGGTCAGCTTCAAATGCAAAATGTCGTGCATCAGGGATACGGGGCGGTGGTGTATACACACCTGGGCAGGGCATATACTGTACTTAAACCCACCCTGTATGATCTGATCAAGTCGGTCAAACGCCGGACTCAGATAATATACCCCAAGGATATCGGATATATTATAGTCAAGCTGGGTATTGGACCAGGGTGCAGGGTTATAGAGGCCGGGTGCGGTTCCGGGGCTTTGACTACGGCCCTGGCCTGGTTTGCCGGGAATTCAGGACAGGTATATTCCTTTGAACGCAGAGAGGAGTTTGCTGCCCTTTGCCGGGAGAATCTGGAAAAAATCGGGCTGGAGTCCAGGGTAAAAATTGCAGGCAGAGATATTGCCCAGGGATTCGGGGTTAAAGACGCGGACGCTCTATTTCTGGACGTGCGCACCCCGTGGGAGTACCTGGAACATATCCCCGAGGCTTTAATCCCCGGTGCACCAATGGGCTTTCTGCTGCCCACGGTAAACCAGGTGAGCACCCTTTTGGCTGCCATGCAGGGTGGACCCTTCAGTTCCGTGGAAGTACTTGAAATCATTGTCAGGCGTTACAAACCGGTACCTGAGCGCCTGCGGCCGGAAGACCGCATGGTTGCACATACCGGGTACCTTATTTTCGCCCGCCTTGGTGCTGCCTCCGGGCAGGATGACGGAGAACCAGCTGATTTTATTTTTGAACAGGAGAAAGAATATGTCGAGCCGTGACCTCCCAGATGAGGAAGTTCAGCAAAAAATCACAGCCAACCTGAACAGAGTCAGGAAAAAAATTGAAACCTCTTTGAGAAACAGTGTTGACCCGGAAAGGGAGGTGACCCTGGTGGCTGTTTCCAAGAAGCAGCCGTTGGACAGGATCCGGGCTCTGGCGGCAGCCGGTCAGATGCATTTCGGTGAGAACTATGTTCAGGAAGGACTGGAAAAGATCAAAGCCCTTGAATATCCGGAAATAAAATGGCACTTTACTGGCAGTCTGCAGAGCAACAAGGCCAGGTTCATTCCCGGGCAGTTTGCCCTGGTGCATTCCCTGGATTCGGTTAAGCTGGCGAGGGCCTTGCATAAGAAGGCTGCAGCTCTGGGAATCGTGCAGCCGGTGCTTATCCAGGTCAATCTGGCCGGAGAAGTGCAAAAGGCAGGTATGGACCCTGACCAAGTACCATGGCTGATTCGGGAGGCCGGTGGGATGGATCACCTGGACGTGCAGGGGCTTATGCTCATGCCTCCCCTGGCGGATGATCCTGAAAAGTCCAGGCCCTACTTTGCAGGACTTAGAAAATTGCGGGACAGCCTGGAACAGGAAACCGGCAGAAAACTCCCCCACCTGTCCATGGGCATGTCCCAGGATTTTGTGCAGGCTGTGGAAGAGGGGGCCACACTGGTGCGTGTTGGCAGTCTGCTTCTGGGACCCAGGCCTGGTTGTGTCCTTACAGGAAAACAATGGTGAGGATAAACTGGTGGTAGAAAAGGCCAGGGATAAGGAAAAAAATTTATCTTCACAGCGGTCCTGCCTTCATGTTGTGACAACGCAAATAAAAACCAGTAAACTGGTTTTTCAACCACAAAAGTTTCCAACCGGACAAGGTATCCTGCTGGAAAATTTTTCTTAAAGTTATTCCTCAATGTTTTGGATTCAGTTCTAGAAATCCTTGCTCTGCGGACTGATCTGCCATATAATCCCCCAATGACAACCAAAATTTTCATATTTTTTTTGCTGGCTTTTTTACTGCCAGGTCTGCA
Organism: Desulfonatronospira sp.; assembly: GCA_003553695.1. Taxonomy (GTDB): domain Bacteria; phylum Desulfobacterota; class Desulfovibrionia; order Desulfovibrionales; family Desulfonatronovibrionaceae; genus Desulfonatronospira. Next base: position 11,010 of record PWFB01000117.1, on the reverse strand, counting down.
TGGGAATGCTTCTGCAGACCAGAATCAGCAGGAGATTGCAGCGACCTCATATGAGACTGAGTTCATCGGGGACATTGATTCCCAAATGCGCCAGATACTAAGCCAGGTATCGGATACTGTCGCCCTTAAAGAAAGGCCTCTGGTGAGCGCTTCCCAGTTAAGAAGGAGGGTCAGGGACGATATACCTGAATTTGTCGGGGCTATGCGGTCTTTTGGCTATTACGCCCCGGACATTTCCTACACCATCCATGAAGATGAGACCCCCATCCGTGTGGTGTTCCAGGTCAACCAGGGCCCGGAATTTCTGATTCAGGAGGTGGAGGTCATCTCCCAGGATCCCGAATGGGATGGGGCACTGCCAGACCCTGAAGTGCTCGGCCTGTACAAGGGTGAAAGGATTCGTTCTTCCCGGGTGAAGGACTCCACTAGAGAACTGGACAGGTATCTCAAGGCCCGGGGCTATCCATTTCCCAGATCCCGGGTGCAGGAGGTGGTCATTGATCATGCCGACCACAGCGCATCCATTTATCTGACCTTTGATCCCGGACCCAGGGCCTGGTTCGGGGACATGGAAATAACCGGGCTGGAGCGGGTGCAGCAGGAAGTGGTCCGGGAAAAGATTCCCTGGCAGAAAGGGGATGAGTTCAGTGCGCCGCAAATGGAAGAATTGCGCAGGGATCTCAGTGCCACCGGCCTTTTTTCCGTGGTGGAAGTGAACCACGGCCATGAACTGGATGAAGAAAGCCTGCTGCCCATGCAGGTGCAGGTGCGTGAGAGGTCCCCCAGGACATTCAGGGCGGGTCTTGGATATCAGTCGGACATAGGTCCGGAGTTGCGTCTTGGATGGATGCACAGAAACCTCAGGGGCAGGGGGGAGACACTGGAAGCGGATCTGCAGCTTTCCGACGTGGAGCGTTTTCTGGGGGTAAGCTACACTATTCCCAGCTTCATGCGCCCGGATCAGCGCCTCATCCTCAAGTCAGGCTACAGGGAAGAATATCAGGACGCCTATGACTCCACCGGCATATCCGCCACAGGCACTGTGGACCGTGACCTTACAGATGAATTGTCCGTGGGGGCCGGTGCGGGGTACAGGTTGGCCCGGGTGGAGCAGCTGGGAGAGAAAACAGACCTGGGGCTTCTTTTTTTCCCGGGCAGCCTCTTGTTTGATGCGCGAGACAATGAACTGGACCCTTCCCAGGGTTTTCGCTTCAATCTGAGGCTTACTCCCTTTGTGGACACCATGGATCTGGAAACCAGGTTTTTAAAGACTTACGCCAGTCTGAGCAATTATCTGGCGCTCTGGCCTGAAAAAAGGATCATTCTGGCCAACAGGGTGGCCTACGGGGCCATAGGGGCGGAAGACAGAAGAAAAGTTCCTCCGGACGAGAGATATTACGCCGGAGGCGGAGGCTCCATCCGGGGATACGCTTACCAGAAGGTGGGACCCATGGAGGATGGTGATCCAATAGGTGGACTGGCCCTGGCTGAGATCAATACGGAGCTGCGCTTCAAGGTCAGCCGCAATTCTGGTCTGGTGTTGTTTCTGGACGGGGGACAGGCTTATGAGAACTCCTATCCGGATTTTTCGGAAAATCTCAGGTGGGGAACCGGTATCGGATACCGCTACTATACTGATTTCGGCCCCCTGCGGGCCGACATAGCATTTCCGTTGAACCGCAGAAGCAAGGATTCGGCATATCAGCTTTATTTAAGCATCGGACAGGCTTTTTAAATGAAAAAATATATTAAACGTGGAGTTATTGCCCTGGGCATCCTGCTTATGCTGCTGGTGCTTCTGGCGGGAGCGGCACTAGCCTGGCTACAGACAGAGTCAGGACAGAAGTATCTGGAGTCCACCCTGAACCGGGTCCTGGTCTGGGAAGACGGCCGGGTGGAGATAAGGGGCATTTCGGGCGTCATTCCTTTCAATTTTCAGGTCCAGAACATAGAAATACACGATAAGGACGGAGCCTGGCTGGAAGTTCAGGATTCAGAGCTTGAATGGTCCTGGAGAGATCTTCTGCAGGCGCGGATGGTGATAAAAAAGCTGGGAGCCGCGGCCCTTTACATGTCCAGAACCCCCCACACCGAGCCCATGGAAGAACCTGAAGTGCCTGATGAACTAAAAGAGAAGCTTGAATGGAAGTGGCCATTGCCGCCTCTCATCGTGGAGAGTCTGTATCTGGATAGAGCGCGCATCGGAGAAGAGGTTTTGGGGCAAGAAGCAGAGTTTTTTATGCAGGGGGCGTTGTCAGCGTACCAGAGAGGTTTTGCCGTGGACGGTCTGAACATCAGCCGGCTGGACAGGGATGAAACCAGCCTGGATATGTCCATGGATTTTTCTCACAATTCCCATGAGCTGGAGATATATCTTCGTTTTTTTGACTCGGCCACACTTCCTGAACTCCTTCCTGCAGAAGAAATTCCCGACAGCCTGGAACTTGTCCTGGAAGGCAGGGGTCCTGTCCAGGACTGGCCGGGCAAATTGACGGTCAGGGGCGGAGATCTTCTGGACCTGGCCATGGACATCAATTTGAAGCTTCTGGAGGAGAGCCTGGAGCTTGCGGTCGGTGCAGAGGCTTCCATAAGCCCGGCCATTGCTCCTGACCCCCTGGATTTTTACCTGAAACATCCTCTGCATCTGAAAACGCAACTGAGCATGGATTATTCAGAAAACCTGGTGAGCCTGAGAAGCCTGCACCTGGACTCTGAGCATTTCAGCCTTGACTCCAGGGCCGAGCTTGTCCTGGATGAAATGTTTATGCAGGGCAGTGCTGATATGCTGGTAAAGGATCTAAACCCACTGCTGGAAAAGGCCGAATTCAACTCCGGTAGTCCTGCAGAGATGAAAGCAGACTTTCATGGGCCGGTCACCTCACCTGCGGGCAAGGTGAATCTCCGGCTGGAGGGACTCAAGGGGCATGATCTTCATCTGGAAAGTCTTTACCTGCAGGCGGATCTTGAATACCCAGGTGAAGTAAACGGCACCAAGGCTCTGGCCCGGGGCCGGATCATGCTCCAGGGCCTGGGGTTTGAACATTACCCGCAGCTTCCCGGCGAAATGGAAATCGGTTTTAATGTGGATTACGCCGACAGCGGCCTGGTGGATTTAAAGGAGCTAAGGCTTGTCTCCCGGGACCTGGAAGCCCTTGTCCGGGGACGGATTGACCTTGAGGATCAGGGCTTCGAGGCTACACTTGAAAGCAGGGTTTTCGCCCTGGAAAATCTCATGCCCGAGGAAGCTGCGGACCTGGAGCTTGCAGGCTCTCTTAACTTCAAGGCCGATACTTACGGAAATATTGCCGATGAGACCTACAACCTGCAGTTGTCCCTGTCCGGGGAAGAGTTAAGTTCAGGGCAGGAACTTCTCAATGCCCTGGTTGGGGAAAAACCGGTTCTGACCGCCGCAGCATCCATGTCTGAGCCTGATATTCTGAAGCTTGAAGAGCTGGAGCTTATCACCAGGGAGGCCGCATTTGTTGCTTCCGGGCTGGTGGATCTGAAAAAAATGGACATGGACATGGTGGCCGGCCTGGACATGGAAAGCCTGGAGTTTCTGGGGGCGGCACTGAACCGGGAGATGGCAGGCAGTCTGTCTGCAAAGGCCACGGCCAGGGGAGGCCCGGAGGATCTGGAACTGAACCTGGATGCCGATCTTGCCGGGCTCAAGCCCGGTGCGGATCTCGATCTCATGGACATCCAGGCTTCCCTGAATTCGGTGTATACCCGGGAGAGGTTTTCGGGAAAAGTCCAGGCCTCACTGGATTCAGAGCCGGGGAGGGTGGAACTTGGTTCCGACTTTGAGCTGGTTGAAAAAAATCTCAAAGTGGCCAACCTGTTTCTATCCGGATTTGATTCCAGCGTGCGCGGGGACCTGGAGCTGGACCTGGATACTTTTCTGGCTCAAGGTGCGCTGGACGTGGATGTCCCTGAGCTGAACGCCTTCGCCGGTATGGCCGGGCTGGAAATCTACGGTGATCTTCAAGGCAGCATTTCTCTGGACAAAACACAGGACAGGCAGGATGGGACTCTGGATTTCCAGGCTATGGACATGGTGCTGGACAGCATGAGCGTTGTTTATCTGGAGCTTGCAGGGCAGGGGCAGGATCTTTTTGCGGGCAGGAACTACAATGTCGAGCTGAATCTGGCCGGTCTGGATCTGGGGGAGGCCTACCTGAGTTCCTGGGAGACCGTCGTTCAGGGACAGGATACTGACCTGAGCCTTTCCACCAGTCTGGATGGACGGGCTGTGTACCCTTTAGAGCTCAAGGCTGATGCCTCCTACTCACTGGACAGAGGTGATCATATCATCGGTCTGGATTTAATGCAGGGCAGGTTTGCCTATGAAGATTTTTCCCTTTTAAAGCCTTTTCGGGTAAAGATGGGGGATGGAGAAATAAATATAAGTCCAGGTGAGCTGGCCTGGGGAGACGGCCGGATGACATTTCACGGCGGACTTTCTTCTGAAGAAGTACTTTTTGAGGCAGAGTTGCACGATATTTTGCTGAGCCAGATCCCTCTGGAGGCCTTCGAAGTGATTGAGGGCAGGTTGGGCGGGGAGTTCAAGGTGCAGGGCAATCCTGCCAGGCCGGTGGCCAAAGCAGGGATTGGGCTAAGGGAGCTTAGGGCTCTTCATCCTGATATGGATGATATGCCCCATCTGGACGTGAGTGCAGACCTGCTCCTGGAAGACGGTGCAGTGCAGATCAAAGCCGCTTTGCTGCAGGGTCCTGATGAACTTCTGGGACTGGATCTGAGCCTTCCTGCAGTCTTTTCCCTGGAACCGGCCGTATTTGAACTGCAGGATCCGGCTTCCCTGCAGGGCAGGCTGGTTTCCACCCTTGAGCTGGGGGAGGTGGCCCCTCTTTTCCTTCCTCCGGATATGACCTTGACAGGTCTTTTACAGTCAGAGGTGGATATTTCCGGGACACTGCAGGAGCCTGTTCTGGACGGCCAAATAGAACTGGATGACGGAGTTTTTGAACATACAATCGCCGGGGTTTACTTAAAGGATATTAATGCGCTTATCCGGGCCAGAAACGAGCAGGTGCTCCTGGAAAAACTTACGGCCAGTGATGGGGAGGCGGGCAGGATCAGGGGCAGTGGCAGTCTAGACCTGGACCCGGAAGTGAACATGCCCTGGGATTTCGATCTGCAGATTCAGGATGCCAACATTCTGAGACACCCTCTGGCTATGGTTAATATAACCTCCTGTGACCTGGAGCTTTCCGGCGATACGACCCGGGCATCGGTAAAGGGGGCTTTGACCTTTGGAAGAATCGATGCACGTCTCCCTCCGGGGTCTCCTCCGGAGGTGGTGCACCTGGATGTGACGGAGAAGAACAAGCCCCCGAGCGATCTCCCTCCTCCCCCCAGGCAGCTGGACATGGAAGCCTATCCTGTGGACCTGGACCTGGAGTTGAATTTTCCGGCCCGGGTATACGTGCGCGGGCGGGGCCTTGATTCTGAATGGGGCGGATATCTCTATATTGACGGCAAGGCCCATGAACCAAGGATCCGTGGGGAGCTGAGCCCTGTTAGAGGCCGTTTTACATTTCTTGACCGCAGGTTCGATCTGGACCGTGATTCCCAGGTTTATCTTGACGGTGCATATCCCCCGGACCCCACCCTGGATATGAGAGCGCACTACCGCCAAAGGGACAGGAATATAACTGTGCGGATCCATGGCCGTGCCCTGAGCCCTGCTCTGGACCTGGAGTCTGATCCTCCCATGCATGAGGATGAGATTCTGGCCTGGATTCTTTTCGGGCGGGACCTGTCCGATCTTACTCCATTTCAGGCCCTGACCCTATTGAACGCCGCCCGTACGCTGGCAACAGGGGAGGCCGGTCCAGGAGTCATGGATCAGATCCGTTCTCTTGTGGGGGTGGACGACATCCAGGTTACCAGGGATGATGAAGGCGAACTGCAGTTCGGCCTGGGCAGATATGTGCATGAAAGGGTTTATATGCAGGTCAAAAAAGGGACTGCTCCGGGAACCGACCAGGTGGCGGTGGAGATTGAACTTACTCCGAGGATATCCCTGGAGGGAAGTATGGAGACAGATGCCGACGGAGGGGTGTTTCTTTTCTGGAAGCGTGACTACTGATCTTTGTTGCTGTCTGTGTAACGTATGGAAGTCAGATGAACATGCTAACCACACTAAGAAGCGTGGCAGGACGCGTGGCAGGCAATGGTCAGAAAAATCAAATAGTTATAAAGAAAGCCTTAAGAGCCGAGACCTGTTTTTTGACTTTTTGCAGTTGCATATGTGTTTGCCGACAGGGTAGTACTATGCAGTGTGAAGGGCAGAGAATCAAAGGGGACAGTATGCAGATTTGTTTAGAAAAACTGCATTGGAGTGTATATGCATGATACTGCTGTCACAAAGTATACCATATTGGCATTTTTTTTGAGTAAGTGCTGGTAAGGTTACGGCAGTCTTTTATAATAATCGTTTGTCCTGCGTCGAAAATAAACTCCCGGCTGTCTTGCACAGCCAGTGGAATGCCTTTTGTGAACAAATGCACAAGGTGTTCTCTTTTTTTTGGACCAATTGTTAAAAAAGTTTCTTTTTTTGGTTGACATGACCATAAGATCTTGTCTAGGTCTTTATCAGCTTCGCCATGATGATGAACCGGCTGATTTTCATTCCTGAAATGTCTAACGAAAGGAAGTAGGCCGATATGAGCGTTTCCTGGCTGCATATAGCGATTATCTATTTCTTTGTTCTTGGCATTGTCTTCTTTGCAGTAGTTCCGTTCCTCCTTTCCCACCTTCTTGCCCCCAAAACCAAAGCTGAAAACTTACGGATGCCTTATGAATGCGGCATGATTCCCCATGGGTCCGCATGGGTCAAGTTCGGGATAAACTTCTACTTCTATGCCCTGATATTTCTGGCCTTTGACGTGGACGTCCTGTTTCTGTTTCCGGTAGCCACCTACTATGTTGAGGCGCCTGATCTGGTAAGTTTCATAAAACTGCTGATCTTTATCGTCATTCTCTTTGCCTCGGTCATCTATTTCTGGAAAAAAGGAGTCTTTACATGGCCCAAGAAAATCAAACCCTAACACATGCATATGCTGACATCAGCTATGACGAGCCCATAATCGACCATGCTCCGGTTCAGAAGATCCTGAACATATGCCGGGCCATGTCTCTGTGGCCCATGACCTTCGGTCTCGCCTGCTGCGCCATAGAAATGATGGGGTTTGGCATGGCCAGATTTGATTCGGCCAGGTTCGGGGCTGAAGTTTTCAGGCCATCGCCCAGGCAGTCGGATCTGATGATTGTTGCCGGTACCGTCAACAAGAAGCTGTCTCCCCTGGTGACCATGCTTTACGAACAGATGCCCTCCCCTAAATGGGTTATTGCCATGGGCAATTGTGCTATCTCCGGAGGACCCTTTGTCTACAAGAACCAGTACGGCATCGTGGAAGGCGTGGACCGGATAATTCCGGTGGATGTCTATGTGCCGGGATGCCCGCCCAGGCCTGAAGGTCTGCTGGAGGGGCTCTTTCAGGTCCAGAAAAAAATCACCGGCAGACGCTGGTGGCCTGTGCCTGAAACAGCAACCAAAAGCGAACAATGGTAATCTCAATTAAATCCGGTTATCTAAAGTTAACACTCAATAGTAAGTGCTGAAGTGGTATCTGCTCATAACGCCGACTAGCACCTGAGCATGTTCTCTGCACCCTGCCCAAGGAGGTAAGTTGATGAGCGAAGAAAACGCCCAGCCGGAACAGGCGGCCGAGAAAACGAAAAAAGCTGAAAAAACCGTCGGGAAAGAAGCCAAGAAGGAAGAGCCTCAGGGTCCTGCATACACAGGTTATGATGCCGACTTCTTCTTGTCTCCCCAGGACCTGTTGGACGCAGTGGGTAAACTGGATCAGGCCGGTTTCTTTCTTGAAGACGTTTCCTGTGTAGATATGCAGGAGGGCTTTCAGATGGTCTATCACTTTGATCGTTTTGATCAGCCAGGCCGGGTGGGAATCCGGGTCATGATCTCCAGGGAAAATCCTGAAGTCCCTTCAATTTACGATATCTATCCCGGAGCGGCATGGCATGAGAGAGAGTGCTTCGATTTTTTCGGGGTACGTTTCAAGGACCATCCCAACCTGCTTCCCCTTCTTTTGGCTCCGGACCATGACGGACCTCCGCCTCTACTCAAAGAGGAATCCGCACTCAAGGATCTGCACCAGATTTATCCGGACCGGACGCACACGCCAGTTTCCGTTGACAGCCAGGAGTTTATCCAGGCAATCACCAATTGTTCCAACAAACCAGGCAGGGATAAATCATGAACCTTGATCTGAGATTAGACACACAGGGGGATTTTTATTCCCAGAGGTTCCAGCCCACCGAGCGCGAGGATACCCTGGTCCTGAACATGGGGCCTCAGCACCCTTCCACCCACGGAGTGCTGCGCATCCTGCTGGAAATCGATGGTGAATATATTATAAGGGCCGAGCCGGTCCTGGGGTATATCCATCGCATGCATGAAAAGATGGCCGAAGTAATGAGCTATCCCCAGTACCTGCCCAATCCGGGGCGTACCGACTATCTGCATGCCCTGGCCTGGAACTGGGCTCACGTGGCCGCAGTGGAAAGGCTCATGGGCATCGAGGTCCCGGAAAGGGCCGAATACATCAGGGTCATAACCTGCGAACTCAACCGGATATCCTCGCATCTTCTGTGGTGGGGGGCCATTCTCCTGGACCTGGGTGCCTTCACCCCAATAATGTATGCCTTTGACGACCGGGAAAGGATCCAGGACATCATGCAGCGCAACACAGGGTCCAGGCTGACATACTGTTACTACCGGTTCGGTGGGGTATCCGCAGACATCGACGACAAGTTCATTGAAGATACCAGGGCAGAATGCGCCAGGCTAAAGGACAGAGCCAAGATGTTCAAGGATCTGGTCACGGACAACTTCATCCTGCGCAAACGATTGGAAGAAATAGGAGAGATCCCCGTTGACACCTGCCGCAAGTACGGTGCCACCGGACCGGTCCTGCGGGGATCCGGCCAGGCATACGATGTGCGGCGCGCAGAACCCTACTCCATTTACGACCGGTTCGATTTCAATATCCCCGTCTATGATTCCTGCGACTCCATGGGACGTTATCTGGTACGCATGGACGAGATACAGGAGAGTATCAAAATAATCGAGCAGGCTTTGGATACCCTGCCTGAAGGCGATTATATCCTGCCCAAAGCCCCCAAGCGTCCCAAGCCCCCGGCGGGCGATGTGTACTTCGCAGTGGAAGGGGCCAGGGGCAAAATCGGGATGCATCTGGTAAGCGACGGAGGTAAGTCCCCATATCGCCTCAAGCTGAGGGCCCCCGGCTTCTCCAACCTGAGCCTCTTTTCCGAAGTCGCCCAGGGAACGCTCATCTCGGATGCCATCGCGATTCTGGCAAGCCTTGACCTGGTAATACCGGAGATAGACAGATGATAGAAGCAATACCTACGCAATTCATTATCATTTTCGTGGGCCTGCTGGCCATCATGGCCTTTGTCGGCCTCAACGCAGTGGTCCTGGTGTATCTGGAAAGGAAAGTGGCCGGTTTCATCCACAGACGGCCCGGTCCATACGAAGTGGGACCGCCCTGCTTTCCCCACGGAATCCTGCAGCCCATTGCCGACGGTCTCAAGCTGGTGGGCAAGCAGATATTCACCCCCAAGGGGGCTGACAGTTTCCTGTTCTGGCTGGCCCCGATGATATCCATTGCCCCGGCCATAGTCTGCTTTATTGTCATCCCCTTCGGACCCAAGCTTCAGATCATCAACACCAATGTGGGCCTGATTCTGATCCTGGCTTTCACCGGGATCAACGTTCTGGCTCTGTGCCTGGCCGGATGGGCCTCGCAGAACAAGTACGGGCTCATAGGCGCGGCCAGGGATATCTCTCAGGGCGTGGCCTATGAAATCCCCCTGCTTCTGGTGGTTCTGTCGGTGGTTTTCATGACCGGGACCTTCAACCTTTTCGACATCGCCGACGGACAGGGAGCCTGGCCGTGGCAGTGGTACATAGTATATCAACCCCTGGCCTTCGTTCTCTTCTTTATCTGCGCCCTGGCCGAAACCAACAGGAACCCCTTCGACCTGCCCGAGGCCGAAAGCGAACTTACCGCCGGATTTCACACCGAATATTCGGGCATGGCCTTTGCCTGCTTTTTTCTTGCGGAATACGCCTACATGGTGGTGGCAGCCTGCATCATGGCAATTCTTTTCCTGGGCGGATTTCAGGGACCTGGTGCTCCCGGAATATGGTGGTTTCTGGCCAAGGTCTATGTCCTTCTGCTCATCATGATCTGGATCAGGTGGACTTTTCCAAGGGTTCGTTTTGATCAGCTGCTGAATATTTGCTGGAAATGGCTGATTCCTCTGGCCGTTCTTAACCTACTGATAACCCTGGCGGTGATTGCCTTATGATAGTCAAAAATTTGAGCGAAACCCTGTCGGGCATGTGGAGCCTTCTGGTGGGGATGAAGGTGACCGCGGTCAATTTCAAATCACCCCAGATAACCGTGCATTACCCGCGTCAAATTACCAATCTGGAAGGCTACCGTGGACATATAGAGCTTGTTCCAGGCGATGAAGATCCCACTAAGTCCAAGTGCATAGCCTGCAGCAATTGCGTGCGTATCTGCCCCGGTGCCTGCATTTCCCTGAAGGCCAGCAAGCCCAAGAAGAAGGCGGCGGAGGAAAAGAAGGACGCTCCAGGGACCGAGTCCGAGGCACGCCCAGAGGGAAAAAAGGAAGCTCCGCCCAAAAAGGCCAAGCCCGAACTGCAGTCCTTTGTTCTGGACTACAATTATTGCTGCCTTTGCGGTCTGTGTGTCGAGAGCTGTCCTTCCGGGGCGTTGAGGTACTCCAGTGACGTCTATGTAGCCGGATTCACCAGGCAGGAGTTTGTCTACGACCTGCTGTCCAGACTGCAATATCAGGCTCAGAAAAAGGAGCAGTAAATGGAAAATCTGGAATACGAAAGACTGGCAT
>PWFB01000137.1 GCA_003553695.1 Desulfonatronospira sp. | reverse complement strand
TCTGAGCGACGTAGGCAGAATTAATCAAAACCGTTAAACACCGAACGTGATTCGAAGCATAATTTTGAAGACTTTCTGGCTGAAAAAATTGTAGAGGTTTTGATTTATGCTGCCTTGGAGCGAGTTTTTACGTCCTGTTTGCCGAATTCCCGGACCATGGAACACATTTCTTCAGTGAATGTTTCCCGCAAATCAGGAAAATTCCTGCCTGAGTCTTTTGGCCGCCTCAACAATGGAACGTATCTTGGCCGTGGCCACTTCTTCAACATTTACGCAGCGGTTGGCAAAACATCCGAAACCGCAATCCGTGTTTAAAAAAAGCTGTTCCGGACGATAGTGCTGCAGGGCAAGCCTGGTCTTGTCCATGATTTCCTCCGGGGTCTCGGCCTCGGTGGTGCGGGGATTGACCACACCCAGTCCCAGTTCTCTGGGGATATCCGTGCCGGGTATGTTTCCTGAGAGGGCTTCTCCAACGACTTTTATTTCTCCGGCCCTGGGGGTGGCATACTCCAGCACGTACTGGTGCACCTTCATCCTGGTCAAAGCCGGCAGAAGCGGCTTGTAATCACCGGTCAGCAGTACATCTTCCCGGTTACTCCAGTTGCCCCGGCAGATGTGAATACCTGTGCGCGGTCCGCTGACACCGTCAATAATCCTGTTCATTAGTTCAGCTGCGTAATCCAGTTCCTCACCCACGTCACGGCGGGTGGCCAGGGTGGCTCACATGAAGGTGCGTCTGCCGCACTCCTGGGACATGACTATTTCCGTGAGCACAGGCTCGTCGAACTGGACAAACTCGCACCCGGCCTGGGCCAGTTCCTCAAGCTCGCTGCGCAGGATATGGACCACATCATCGCCCATTTCAAACTGGTCTTTGTAGAACTTTCCGGCATACCTGGTCACCCACATGGACCGGGAGAGCAGATACGGGCCGGGCAGGGTTACCTTTACCGGCTTGTCGGTCAGGGTCTTGACGAAAAGAAAATCATTCAGAGCCAACGGTTCGCGCCGCTTCAACCGGCCTACGCAGGTGGGATTGCGGATGGCCGAGGCCGGTACATCCAGCTTATCCAGCATTTCTTCAAAACCTGACTTGTCCTCCACCTCGTCCAGCATTTCCGCCAGGGACATGAGCTTTGTGCCTTCAACCTTGTCGGTGATGAAGGAATAAAAATTATCCCTGCGGTGTTCCCCGTCCACCAGGATATCCAGGCCGACATCTTCCTGAATCCTGACTGTCCTTGCAACCTCGTCGTCGGCAATGCTGTGGAACTCTTCCCTGGACAATCTGCCCAGGCGATGATCCCGCAGGGCCTTGAGCATGTTCTTTGAGCGGGGCCAGCTGCCCACTTGAGTAGTATTAAACATGACTAAACCACCATGAGTTTGGTTTGAAGCTCGGTTCCTTTGGCCAGAGTGGCCGCCAGGGGTGAGCGCCTGACTGTTCTGTCCCAGGCATCGCGCACCCTTTTTTCATCATCCATGCTGGAGGCATAACACTTGACCTCAATGACTCCAAAGCCGGGATCTCCTTCCTCCAGTCCCACATGGGCCAGGACATTGGTCAGCTTGCCCCGCACGGTGATTTCAATGTCGTCCATCTCTATTCCTTCTTTTGAGCACTCAGTGGCATACCCTGAAGCCAGAGCTCCGCCCAGTGCTCCCAGCAGGGCTTCCACCGAACAGGGATATTCGTCCTTTTCTTCAAAGCTTATGGGTTGGCCGATATTCCAGGAAAAATTGCGGCAGTAGACAGTGCTCTTCTGGGATCCTGTTGAACGGGTCCTGACCCGCCATTCGTATTCCCTGGCCTTTTGTTTGTCCTTTTCCAGGGCTTCTTCCTGGGATACCTCTTCTTTGCCGCTGGATTCAGGCTGCCCCCGGCGGACGAAATAGCGGACAAACCCGTCATCGTCCTTATGCCCCAGGTATTCATGACTGGCCAGCCGGCACCAGGGAGGTAGATCGTCTTTTACAGTAGCATCCCGGCTGCGCAGTTCCAGTATACCCCCCACCGGCACCTTGAGCATGTTTTCCTTGATCAGAAGACTGAGCCCTGATCCACAGTCCAGATCTCCTCCATCGAACATATGGTCCGGGGTGATATCATCTACGCTTATTTTTTCCTTTTTTTCGGTCATAAATACCTCGAAGGTCATGGTATCCGCTCTGAAAAGCGGATACCACGCCGGCTGATCTTAAAGATTAATAGGCTACACAGGGTGAACCTGAGGACAGCCACTCAATAAGAGCCGCACCTCCGGCCGGGGTTGCCCCTTCAACCAGATCGTCTTCTGTCAGGCCTCTTTTTTTCATGCACGGGGTGCAAACCCAGATCTTGCCGCCAGCGTTTACAAACTTGGTCACCAGTTCCTTGAGAGGGGCAAACGGGGCCCCTTCATCAACTTTTTCGGCCTCGCCTTTAGCAGCGCAGTATACTCCGTCGCAGCTGAGAAAGATCATGGTCTCCTTTTCGCTGCCCTGAGCGGCATTGGCCACTACAAAGCCCAGTGTAGCCTTGTCTCCGTCGGTCCTGCAATGGGTAATGGTTACGCAGAATTTTTCGGCCATGGTTTACTCCTTTTTCAGTTGGGGTTTATATTCCACAAGATAATAGGGATGGGCCATATCCAGAAGGGCATTTCCGGTCATGCGGCACCAGGCGGGAAACTCATACGGCGCAGCCGGATCTTTGGAGATGAGCAGGATACGGTAGCCCGGCGGCATGGGTTTGAGATAGGTATACAGATTAATGATCACCCGGCCGCAGGTCTCCTCACCCCCGTCAAACTCATCGTCGAATTCCCAGTGTTCCGGAAAGGTTTCACTCATAATACCGCTCAATTATCAGCATGGATTTGATTTTTTAAATTGAGAGCCCTGCAAAATAT
>PWFB01000149.1 GCA_003553695.1 Desulfonatronospira sp. | reverse complement strand
TAAAAACTCGCTCCAAGGAAGCGTAAATCAAAACCTATACACGGGTTTGATAACCAGGATATTTCCTATAACATGCTTTGAATCAGGTTCGGTGTTTTACGGTTTTGATTAACGCTTCCTATGTCGCTCAAACAGTTTACGCCCAGTTTGCCGAACCTCCGGACCCTGGCCTTTCGCCTTCAGGTGCTGAATAGTTACATTTTTATTTTCAAAAAAATGTCTATAAAAAACAGGTCCGGATGTAAAACACTTTTGTTTTTCTTGACCCGGCCCAAGGGCTGCACTAAATATAACTGTTCGATAAAACTGTTTTTCTTCTTCAGCCACATGCAATACCAGTTCAATTCCAGCGAATTCCCCAAAGATCCGGGAGTATACCTCATGAAGGATGAGCACAACCGGATTATCTACGTGGGCAAGGCCAAGAACCTGCGCAGCCGGGTAAGCTCATACTTCAGGCCTTCCAGTGACCCCTCCCCCAAGACCAGGGTTATGCTCGGGCGGGTCTTACGGGTGGATTATATCACCACCACCAGCGAAAAAGAAGCCCTGCTCCTGGAGTCCAGCCTTATAAAAAAACACAGGCCCAGATACAACATCGTCCTAAGAGACGACAAGCAGTATGTCCTCTTCCGCCTGGACAAATCCAGGCCCTATCCGGCCCTGGAACTCACCCGTACAGCCAGGCGGGACGGTTCGGTCTACTTCGGGCCTTTTACTTCAGCCGCGGCAGCCAGGGAAACCATGAAGGTCATCAACAAGCTGTTTAACCTTCGCAAATGCGGCCATAAGAAATTCAGAAACCGGGTTCGACCCTGCCTGCAGCATTTCATCAGGCGTTGTCCCGGCCCCTGCTGCCTTGAGGTTTCCAGGCAGGAGTACCACGCTGAAATCCGCCGTCTGGAAATGTTTTTGTCCGGACGTTCGGCTGAACTTGTCAAGGGTATGGAAAAAGACATGCACGAGGCCGCCAGTGAGCTTAATTTTGAAAAAGCAGCCCTGCTGCGCAATCAGCTGGAAGCCGTGAAACAGACCACCAGGTCGCAGTCGGTGGTCTTTCCAGGCACCGGAGATATGGACGTGTTTGCGCCGGTTTATGTCCAGGGCGGGCTGGGCATTGGAGTGCTCTTTGTCCGTCAGGGCAAGGTTCTGGACAGTAAAAATTTCTTCTGGCCCGAGCATTGCCCGGAAAATGACCGGGAACTGCAAAACACCCTGTCCAGCCTGCTAAGCCAGTTTTACGGCCCGGACAGTTTTATTCCGGAAAAGATCCTGCTTCCGGAAAAAGTTGATGACCCGGCCCTGGTGCATCTGCTCATGGAATACCGCAAAGGCAAAGTCAGGCTTGTCGGGGCCAGGGGGGAGAGCCTGAAAGGCCTTTTAAACATAGCCCGTCAGAACTGTGAGCAGCATGTCCGGGATAAGACAGAAGCCAGGGCTCCGGCCCTGGCCAGGGTCATGGGCCTGGAGTACGAACCCGGACGCATTGAATGCATTGACGTCTCCCATCACTCCGGGCAGAATACCCGCATGGGAGTGGTGACATTTATAGCCGGAGAACCGCAAAAAAAGGATTACCGCATATACAGCCTGCCCTCTGTATCTTCCGGAGACGACTATCAGGCCATGCGCGAGTTTATCCGGCGCAGGAGCAGATCCAGCATGCCCTGGCCGGATCTTTTGCTCATAGACGGGGGGAAGGGCCAGCTAGTCGCTGTACAAAAAGCCCTGCAGGATGCAGGCCAGGCAGACCGGTTTGCCCTGGCCTCCATTGCCAAGGCCGGCACTCGGGCCAGGGGCAGCGGTCAGGACCAGGTATACATGCCCGGGCGTAAGAACCCCCTGCCCCTGAAGCCAGGCTCGCCCGAGCTGAATTATCTGCAAAGGATCCGGGATGAAGCTCATCGTTTCGCCCTGGGCAGCATGCGCAAGAGCATGATGAAAAAGTCCCTGAGGAGCGAGCTGGAACAGATTCCCGGCCTGGGTCCCAAAAAAGTAGAAGCCCTTTGGAAGCATTTCGGCAGCCTGAAAAACATCCTGGGGGCCTCACAGGAAGAGCTCATGCAGGTACCGGGATTCGGCCAGGAAAAAGCCCGCATAACCGCCATGTCCTTGGAAGAATGGAATACTACAAATTCATCCTGGCACCTTTCATAGGCGCGCTCATCGGCTGGATCACCAACTATCTGGCGGTGAAGATGCTCTTTTACCCCAGACGTCCGGTGAACATCCTGGGCTGGAAGCTGCAGGGGGTATTTCCCAAGAGGCAGCAGGAACTGGCTTCCAATTTGGGGAACCTGGTGGAGCGCGAACTCATCTCCCACGAGGACATCCAGGACGTTATAAACGATCCCCGTTTCCGGGAACGGCTGCGAAATATTCTAAGCGAATATATACACAATCTTCTGAGCCTCAAGCTTAACTCAGTACACCCCGTGCTCGGAAGCATCCTCAGCAGCAGGGTGGCAGATTCCCTGCAAAGCAGGCTTTCCCGGGAAAGTGAAAAAATTCTGCCCCAGCTTCTGCAGCGTGTTGCCGATGAACTGGAGCATACCCTGGACTTCAAGGAAGTGGTCCGCAAGAAAGTGGAGAGTTTTTCCATGGATAAGCTTGAAGAAATTCTCTACACCATAATGCGCCGCGAGTTCAGGTTTATCGAAATTGTCGGGGCATTGCTGGGCTTTATCATTGGGACCCTGCAGGCCCTGTTCTTCTTTTTTGCCTGAGCACATTTTTTTAATGAACCTTTTGAAAATTTCTTGACAACTGAAGCAATAAAAACTAGATAATCACTTTCTTGGTTGTTGGGGCATCGTCTAGCGGCAGGACGCCAGGTTCTGGCCCTGGTAGCCGAGGTTCGAATCCTCGTGCCCCAGCCATTAAGCGTTCCGTCCCCATCGTCTAGCCCGGTCC
>PWFB01000175.1 GCA_003553695.1 Desulfonatronospira sp. | reverse complement strand
GAAAGCATAATGGATGATATGTCCATAATCTGTTCGAAAATTGGAGTTCCTTTTCATCCTGAAAAATTCCCGCATGCTAAAAGTTTGTCAACTAATCCTAATTACAGGGACTTTTACACTGAATACGAAAAAGACCTTGTTTATAAGATCTACCATAAGGAAATTGATTACTTTGGATATAAATTCTAACCCATTGAAAAATCGCTATGTTCATTTTTTTCGTCGATAGTACGCTTTAATATGATTAACCTGAATTATTCGAATCAGTTATAGCTAAACCCTGCTGGTGCATACCGGGCAGCACTATGACCGGAACATGTCTGGAGCATTTTTTGACGAGCTGGATATCCCCAGGCCGGACTACAATCTGGAGGTGGGCTCAGGGAGTCACGCCCGGCAGACCTCGGCCATCAAGGTCAGGTTCGAGGAAGTATGCACTGCTGAGCAGCTGGATATGGTCCTGGTGGCAGGGAATCATTGCCGCCGGGCTGGTGGCTAAAAAGCTGGGCGTATGCCTGGTGCATGTGGAGGCCGGGCTGCGCTCTGGAGCCAGATACATGCCTCTTTTACCCACATCACGCATTGCTTAAAATGTATAATTAAGCCTCTTTTTTACACACTTTACGCATGGCGTGAAGTGTGTAAAATCACACCGACAACCAATAGCCATTTTTTTCTCTCATACCATGCATTGTACCTTACAGTTGTTTGGCTGACTGGCTGATTGGCAGTTGATTGCTCCACCAACAAATTTTCCAATTCTCTAACCCCCAATACTCCAATCCCATAGAGTGAGATGAATATGGATTTGCAGGAGGTGACAGCTTTATCCGGCAAGCAGAGGGTGTTCAGGGCCAGGCAGAAGATTTGCTCCGCGGGGTATATATCGCACATAACCCAGCGGGCAGCAGGGCGGGAGCCTCTTTTCCTGGAAGCCAAAGATTATCTGCTCATGCTGGGGCTGCTAAAAGATGTAGCAGAAAAATTCCATGTCAGCTTTTATGCTCTATGTTTTATGCAAAACCATACCCATCTCCTTTTAAAGCCCAGCAAAGACAATCTGAGCCAGGCCATGCACTCGGTTTTTTTTCGTTATGCAAAACGTTTCAACCGCAAGTATGAAAGACGCGGGCATATATTCGGCGGTCCATACAGGCAGGCAGTCTGTCTGGATAACAGTTATCTTCTGGCGGCCTCGGTCTATATCCACCTGAATCCGGTAAGGGCGGGCATGGTTAAGCATGCGAATGACTATAAGTGGTCATCCTGCAGCTTATACTGCAATTCAAATTCTCCATCCTCTTTTGTGGATCCCGGCCCTGTGCTTAAATTGCTTGACCGGGATCAGGCCCAGGCAAAAAACTATTATGCCACTATAGTTCGAGAGGCAAAAAATGAACCCCCGGATAACGTATTGGAGCAGGAGGGTGCGATTGAAAAGTTTTTGTCCAATCTAGCACGGATGTTTCCCAGTCTTTTGAAAAGGGTGGGACGTCAGAATCAGGATGAAAAAGAAACCATCAAACAAATCATGGAGTTTCCGGATTTGCAAAGGCTGATGCAGACGGTTCTGGCCGGCAAACCCAGATCCCCTGAGACATTGAAGGCCAGAAGATATCTGGTGGAACAGCTTATAGCCCGTGGTTTCAATAAGACCGAGATCGCCAGGCAGCTCAAAGTGACCAGAAAGACGGTATACAACATCCTGAATCAGTAAAACTATCTTTGACCCGTTTTCTGTAGTGCTTATGTGGGTAGTGTGCCGCTCTCCCCAGATGGTCCGAGATTCATAAGCGCCCCAGGGACCTGATATCCAGGACAACGTCAGTCTTGGAGCCGGGGCTGTGATCCTGCCCGGGGTAAGCATCGGCTATGGTTCTTTTGTGGCCGCAGGCGCGGTCACCACAGACGTCCCGGCCATGAGCCTGGCCAAAGGCGTCCTCGCCCGAATATCGCCGCTGCCGGACAAGCTCAGGGAGCCAAACATCGCCCTGAACTGGAAACACCTCCTGACCCCGGACCACCAATAGCCCATTTACCCACATCACGCATTGCTTAAAGTGTGTAATTTGGTCCACTTTTTACCCACTATACGCATTGCTTGAAGTGAGTAAAATTATACCGACAACCAACAGCCATTTTTTTCTCTCATACCATGCATTGTTTTTTACAGTTGATTGGCTGATTGGCAGTTGATTGCTCCACCAACAAATTTTCCAATTCTCTAAACCCCAATACTCCAATCCCATAGAGTGAGATCAGTATGTAGTGTTGGACGGGATTAGAGCGTTCATGGGTCTTTGGGCTTATAACCGGATTCGGAATCTGGGCTTTTGTCCAACCCAGAAGCAGTGAGAGAGCCAGGCTGCAGCAGATAATAGTTGGTAAAACCTGGTGAAAAGTTGCTCAGGGTTCAGGTTTTTTGCAGCTGATGCATTCCGGGCTACGGCTGGAATTTCTTGACTTTAAGGCCTTTCAGGGCCCTGTAATGTTTATCGTTACCAGTGAGGACAGGCAGTGCATACACCTGTGCAGTAGCTGCAATCAGGGCATCTGCCAGCTGGACGGAGTGGCTGAGAAAGTGCTTCTCAACATAGAACATGGCCTTGATGGAGATTTCCTCGGAAATATACAGAATCTGGGTTTTCCATGCATGCAGGGCTTTGCGTAGAGTGGCCAGTTCTTGCTTGTTTCTCATGCCCTGGACCAGCTCCATGTAGGTTACCACAGAGATGTAGAAGTGTTCCGAGTCCTCGATGATTCGAAATGCATTCTGGTTACCCTTAAGATACCAGGTCAGGACGTCTGTATCCATGATCATGCGAATCTTCCCTGGCGTAATCTTCGAATGTAGCCATCCACATCTGCAACAGATTCGTTATCCTGCCACATTCCGAACAATTTCTCCTTGTACTCATCGTCCTTGGCTACCTGGTAAGGGACAAGTCTGGCGCAGGGTTTGCCGCGGTAGGTGATGATCACTTCTTCCCCT
>PWFB01000121.1 GCA_003553695.1 Desulfonatronospira sp. | reverse complement strand
CCGTGCCCCGCAGGCTGCGCAGGAAAAAGAGCAGCACCAGCACGGCAAAGAAGCTGCCGTAGAGCAGGGTTCCGGCCACGTTGGTGATGGACCTCTGGATGTAGCTGGAAGTGTCGATAATTGGGGAGATGCCCAGCTGGGGGAACTCACGGTTTATGCGCTCCACTTCCTGCAGGACCTGACGGGCCACTTCCACGGTATTGGCCCCGGACTGCTTGTTTACGGCAAGCCTGATGCCCGGTTCTCCATTGACCCTGACCAGGCGGGTTATGCGCTCCCAGGAGTCCTGGACGTCAGCGATGTCCCCCAGCCTGATGGTGGAGCCGTTTCGCTGGGCAATGACTGTCCCGGCCAGTTCCTGCAGGTCGGTGAATTCTCCCAGGATGCGCACCGTGGTTTCATGCTGGTCCTCTTCGCGCACTCCTGCCGGGAAGTTCAGGTTGGCCTCACGGATACGCCGGTTTATTTCCTCCAGGGAAAGGTCCAGGGCCTGGATTTTACCCGGCAGCAAGTCTACATGGATTTCGCGTTCCAGGCCTCCGCGGATTTCCAGGGCGGCCACCCCGGGAACACGTTCTATCCTGTGGCGAACCTCGTCCTCGATGAGTCGGCGGGCCTCTATGGGGTCCAGGCGGCTGGAGGCCCCCAGGACAAGTATGGGAAAACTGGCCAGGTCGAATTTGCGCAGAAAGGGCCGGTCGGCATCAGTGGGCAGGTTCGGGGCGACCCGGTCCAGGCGGTCGCGCAGGTCGTTGGCTGCGGCATCCAGGTCCGTTCCCCAGGCAAAGCTGACCCGGATGTCGCTTAAGCCCTCAACAGACCGGGAGTAAATTTCGTCCACCCCGGGCACGGCGCTGAAAGCCCGTTCCAAAGGCCTGGTAATTAGGTTTTCGACCTCCTGCGGTCCGGCATGCTCGAAGTTGGTGCGCACACTGATGGTGGGGTAGGTGATGTCCGGCATGAGGTCTATGGCCACTCTGGACAGGGAGACCAGGCCAAGAAGCACAACTATCAGAGTGGCCATGGTCACCAGGACCGGGCGGGAGACTGCGAAAGAGGAGAGCCTGTTCACTGACTAATACCCAAGCCCTTCAGGTACGGCAATGTCAGCTCCGTCCACCAGCATGTGCCTGCCCGAGGTGACTACGTAGCCTTCCAGCTCGGGCTCGATTATTTCCACCAGCCGGCCGTCCTGAAGCCCTGTGCGCACCGGGACAAACTGTGCCTGCATGGTGTCCCTGTCAGCCACAAAAACCCCCTGGGAGCCGTTGCGGCGGACCAGGGCTCCCGATGGGACAGCTGTGGCCTGCGGCCTTTGACCCAGTTCGATCTGCACCCGGACAAACATGCCCGGGACCAGAATTCCGTCGGGATTGGGCACGAGCACTTCCGCCCTGGCCTGGCGGGTGGCATCTTCCAGTAAAGGTGCCAGCCGGACGATGGTTCCTTCCAGCTGCAGATCCGAAAAGGCGTCCGGCTTGATTACAGCGTTCTGGCCAATGGATACAAAGGGAAAGTCCCGCTCAATGACACTTATGACCGCTTTTAGGTTTCTGGTGCAAATGATGGTGGCTATGGGCTCGTTGGCCTGCAGCATGTCGCCTTCGTCCACAAAGCGGCGGGCCACCCGGCGGGTGGGGTCATCCCCGGACCATCTGGCCCGGATGGTGGCGTATTCCAGCCTGACCCTGGCAGCCTCCAGGGCGGCCTGTCTCTGCCTGACCTGAGCCTGGGCCACATCATGTCTGGACTGGCGGACATCAAATACAGACTGGGCCTGGTCCAGCTCGGACTGGGAGAGGTTGCCCCTTTCAAAAAGCCTCTGGGAACGGTCCAGGTCTTTTCTGGCCACTTCCAGCTCGCTGGAGCTCTCCACCAGTGCGGCCCGGGCAAGCTCCAGCTCCGCCGTGGCCATATGCACCTCCTGGGCGAATTCCTCGCTGTCCAGTTCTGCTATGATCTCCCCCCTGGCCACCCGGTCTCCGATATCCACGTGCAGTTTTTCAAGTCTGCCGGACACCCTGGGGGCGACCTGAAATGATGTTTCAGCCACCAGAGTGCCGGTAATCTCTGCACGGTGGAAAAGGGTCTCGGTGCGTACAGGCTCCACGCTTACCGCCTGGGACCTCTGGCCCGGGCCATTGGAGGCGGTTTCAGGAGAAAGTATATCCTGGTAGACCTTGTAGCCCACCAGTCCCAGAAAAGAGAGGATTATGGCCAGAGTCACAAATTTTTTCATATTTTCATATCTCCTGCGGGGAAAACATAATAGTCATTAAAACATCTCTGGACAAGTATTTTTGAATAATTTGCTAAAAAATACTGAGGTCACGCTTTACCTATTTTGGGTCAAACCTGAAATGGGTAAAAAGGGGCTGACATAATATGTGCTGAGTAATGACATTTGCGCTTTATTTACATCCCGGATCAGTGTATTATTTATCTGACAATAAAAATCTGTCTGATAATCCTGCAGAGGCAGGGGGATGGATGACAGAATCGTTACATAAACATGCAGATTGCCATGATAAGAACAGTGAAAATGATTAATGGTGCAAACCAGGGCAGCATGAGTGACTGCAATTTTGCTGCCCGGTGCCTTTTTTGATTCTAAGGAGGCAGCAGGTTATGATTACCCGCAGAAATTTTGTCAAAGGCGTGTTTGCAGCAGCAGGCACATTGTGTTTTACCGGATGTTCCGAGGCCGGGACTCCCAAAGTGGACAACAGCGACTGGACTCCAGCTTATGCCCGGCTGGAAGAAGAGGGCAGGCTCAAGGACAGGGTGGATGAGGCCTATACCAGGCTGGAGAAGTGTACCCTTTGCCCCCACAGGTGCGGCGTAAACCGGCTTGACGGGGAAGAAGGATTTTGCCGGGCCACGGGTCAGGCCGTGGTGCACAGCAGGTCCCCGCATTTCGGGGAAGAACTGCCCCTGGTGGGGGATAACGGTTCCGGAACCATCTTTTTCTCCAACTGCAACCTGCGCTGCGTGTTCTGCCAGAACTGG
>PWFB01000189.1 GCA_003553695.1 Desulfonatronospira sp. | reverse complement strand
TGGATTCGATACACTTTTTTTCCGGTACATATCTGAGTTCTATGGTCCCGTAATCCGGCTGTCCCGTCACCGGGCACAGAGAAGTGAATTCATCAGTGACCATGACCACTTCGTAGTCCCTCTCCGCAAATTTATTCTCAAAAGTCTCCAGAACTCCTGGGGCAACCCTGGAAGGATACTCGGGTCTGGTCTTGCCCAGCAGCGTCAAACCGGAGGTATCATCACGCATTACTTTTCCCCTTAATCCCTGATTCCCATTCAGCATTCATCATTTCTTCCTCCCCATGCCCATGCTCCATGCCCCATGCTCCTCAATCCCGAACATCAAGCATATATCTCGTCCAGCAGGTCATTTATCTCTTTTTTGTACCTGGAATAGATATCTTTGGCCAAAGCATCCATTTTCTGCATGGCCTGCCTGTCACTGGACAACTCCGGATACTCTGCCAGTCCCAGGTCCTGCATATTCACCTCCTGGTAGCACAGGTCCTGATTGAAATCGTATGTCAGGTCCCCTCCTGCAAACTTTTTCTTCTCACTGCCCTCCACGTCCATGCTTCTGGCGAAGGCCATCACATCATCGGGGCTGTTGCAGGAGTTTATTTCCCTTATGCTGGTGTTTATATCTTCAGCTAAACTGATCACGGACTTCAGGTTGGTGGTAAGCTGTTTTTTTCCCTTAACTTCAGGATCATCCACATACTTTCCATACAGATATACATCCACCCTGTTTGCCAGTTGCAGGAACAGGTTGCGGATCAATTTTACAAACCTGCCTTTCCTGGTCCAGGCCCTGGGCAGGGCCACATCCGGCTCCCATGCAGGCTTTATATCGGCAAAGAGACTTCCTCCTGAAGCGTCCCAGAACTCCCGGGCCGTTCTGCCACCTGCAAGTAAATGGTTGATCCGGGCTGCAAGGGCTTCTATTCCTTTGGCCTGATTTCGAAGCTCCTCAACCTGGCGGTGCAGAAATTCCAGATCATCCTCAATCTCTTTGCGCTTGCTGAAAAAGGTATCAGCAGCCTCTTTCAGAGTCTCATCCATAAGGTTTTCTGCAAATTTATCCATATTTTTCATAATGCTTCATCCTGGCTAAAGCTTGAATTAAGTCTACAAACGGTTGACCGGAACATAACAAAGATATATGCAGTCGCATCTTGCATAAAACATTTAAAACCCTCAGGATAAGTTATGGATTCCAGTTTCAAGGTCAAGTCCATCTGCAGCCACGGGCCTGAAAACTACCGCATAAAACGCACTTGAACCAGGGTGTATCTCTATTGCCGGGAGTGCAATAGCCGTTTTACTTTAAGCGAAGCAGTCTCCAGAATTGACGACCATATAGAAGAAGACCTGGGAAATATCCGCTGCGACAGGCTCTGATTCAATAGATACAACCTGCAAAAGTCCAGAGGTAGACAGCAAACATAAATTGAGGACTGCTGATTTTTTGATTTTCCGTACTCTGTCGTCTGGCTTCTGTCCTCTGCGCCTGCAAAACTGACTTTCTGCAGGCACGTCTGTATTGCCAGGACTCAATGTTTTATAGCAGTGGCAGATACTTTTTCAGTTCATACTCGGTAACCTGGATACGGTAGTTGTTCCACTCGATTTTCTTGTTGGCGATGAAATTTTTGAATATGTGTTCGCCCAGGGCTTCCCGGACCACTGCGCTTTTTTCCAGAGCCTCCACTGCCTCGAAGAGACTTCCTGGAAGGCTTGGAATATTGTGCTTCTTTCTTTCATCCTCGTTCATCTCAAAGATATCTTCTTCCACCGCCTCGGGCAGGGGGTATTTCTTTTCCATGCCCTTAAGCCCCGAGGCCAGCATACAGGCAAATGCCAGGTAAGGATTGCAGGCCGGGTCTGGAGATCTAAGCTCCACCCGGGTGGCCTTTTCCTTGCCCGGCTTGTACATGGGCACCCGTACCAGTGATGAACGGTTGCGTCTGGCCCAGGCCACGTATACCGGGGCCTCATATCCAGGCACCAGCCTCTTGTAGGAATTGACCCACTGATTGCACACCGCGGTTATCTCGTTGGCATGCTCCAGAAGGCCGCTGATATAGTTTCTGCATTCCTTGCTCAGATTGTCCGGGGCTTCTGGATCGTAAAACACGTTTCTGCCGTTTTTGAAAAGGGACTGGTGCACATGCATGCCGCTGCCGTTTTCCCCGAACAGTGGCTTGGGCATAAACGTGGCATAACAGCCGTGACGTCTGGCCACTTCCTTGGCTATAACCCTGTAGGTGACAGCGGTGTCGGCCATCTTCAGGGCTTCCTGGTAGCGCAGGTCTATCTCATGCTGGCTGGGGGCCACCTCGTGGTGACTGTACTCCACGATTATACCCATGTTTATCAGGGCATTGATTATATCCCTGCGGATATCATTGGCCAGGTCCAGAGGGGGTGCGTCGAAGTAGCCCCCGAAATCCAGGGTCTTGGGTTCCCTGGAACTTTCAAAGAGGAAAAACTCCAGCTCCGGGCCCACGTAAAAGCTGTACCCGTCTTCAGCAGCTTTATTAAGAATCCTCTTGAGGACATACCTGCTGTCCCCTTCATACGCACTGCCGTCCGGGTTCTTGATATCGCAGAACATACGGGCCACAGGCCGTTCCATGGGACGCCAGGAAACAATCTGAAAGGTTGTCGGATCTGGATAAGCCAGCATGTCGCTCTCATGAATCCTGGAAAAGCCCTCGATGGAGGAGCCGTCGAACCCCATGCCTTCTTCAAAGGCATCATCCAGTTCGCTGGGGGTGACCTGAAAACTTTTGAGATTGCCCAGGACATCCACGAACCAGAACTGCACAAAACTGATATTGTATTCCTTAACCGCTCTTGTAACATCATCGGCATTACGACAATCAAAAACAACCGGCTGTTGCATGCATAACCTCCAGAGCTTGAGAATTAGTAACTGTTCCCCATAATGATAATGAGTTCCAGTGGTCCGGAAATTCGGCAAACAGGACGTAAAAACTCGCTCCAAGGCAGCGTAAATCAAAACCTCTTCAACTTTTTTCAGCCAGAAAATCTTCAATTATA
>PWFB01000143.1 GCA_003553695.1 Desulfonatronospira sp. | reverse complement strand
TTCGGGACACTGACTGCCAGGTGATCAATGTGGACAAGCTGACCTATGCCGGAAATCTGGATTCTTTGTCAGAGATCATGTCCAGCCCCGGGCATATCTTTGAGCAGGAGGACATTTGCGACGGCAAGGCCATGGAGCGTATTTTTGCCCAGTATCAACCTGACGCGGTAATGCACCTGGCAGCGGAATCCCACGTGGACCGCTCCATCACCGGACCGGCGGAATTTATTCAGACCAATGTTCTGGGCACATACAACCTGCTGGAAGCGGCCAGGAATTACTGGTCCGGACTTGATGAACAGGGGAGGGCAAGGTTCCGGTTTCTGCACGTGTCCACGGATGAGGTCTACGGAGATCTCCGCCCTGATGACCAGCCTTTTACAGAAGAAACTCCCTACTTACCCAGTTCCCCGTATTCAGCCAGCAAGGCTTCCAGTGACCATCTGGTACGGGCCTGGCATCGCACCTATGGACTGCCTGTCTTGATCACCAACTGTTCCAATAATTACGGTCCTTATCAGTTTCCGGAAAAGCTTATCCCCCTGATGATTCTCAATGCCCTGGAAGGAAAGCCCCTGCCGGTCTACGGCAAGGGAGAGAATATCCGGGACTGGCTTTATGTGCAAGACCATGCCCGGGCTCTGGAAACTGTACTCACAAAAGGCCGGCCCGGGCGCACCTACAATATCGGCGGCAATTGCGAAAAGCAGAATATTGAGGTGGTAAGAACTATTTGCGATATTCTGGATGAGATGAAACCCGCCAATGGCTGCAGAATACCGACTGCCGGCTGCAGAGAGTTGATCACCTTTGTCCCTGATCGTCCCGGACACGATCTTCGCTATGCAATCAATGATACACGTATCCGCCGGGAACTTGGCTGGTTTCCGCAGGAGTCCTTTGCAAGCGGACTGCAGAAGACTGTTAAGTGGTATCTGGACAATCCCCAATGGGTGGAGCGAGTGCGCACCGGAGCGTACAGGGAATGGATCAGGGCAAACTACGAAATGCAGGGCAGGGAAGGATTTTGAAAACTCCTTTGCTTGACCGCAATGGGCAGGTTGATTGGCAATTGCTCCAGATAGGTAAAAATTTGTAAACGGTAAAAGCATTGAGGATGCCATGAAGGGAATCATTCTAGCCGGTGGATCAGGCACTCGTCTCTATCCCATTACCAGGGGCGTCTCCAAGCAGCTTCTGCCTATCTATGATAAGCCCATGATCTATTATCCCCTGTCCGTACTAATGCTGGCCGGGATTCGGGATATTCTGGTCATCACCACTCCTGAGGATAAATCTTCTTTCGAGAATGTTTTGAAAGACGGCTCCGAGCTGGGCATCAGCATTTCTTATGCCGTCCAGCCCAGCCCGGACGGATTGGCCCAGGCCTTTCTTATCGGTGCGGAATTTATCGGTAAAGAGGACGTCTGCCTGATACTGGGGGATAATATTTTCTTTGGGCACAATTTGACCGATCTTTTAAGGAGAAGCATACGAACTGTTAAGCAGGAGCGAAAGGCTGTTGTGTTCGGTTATTACGTCCAGGATCCGCAGCGCTACGGAGTTGTGGGTTTTGACGGGCAGGGAAAAGTCACCAGCATAGAGGAAAAACCCAAGCATCCCAAATCCAGCTATGCTGTTACTGGTCTTTATTTCTATCCAGGCGAGGTGGTGCAGGTAGCTTCGGGAGTTAAGCCCTCAAAACGAGGAGAACTGGAGATCACCTCTGTCAATGAGACATTTCTGCATCAGGATCGGCTCAAGGTTGAGCTCATGGGCAGGGGATATGCATGGCTGGATACCGGAACCCATGCGAGTCTTCTGGATGCCGGTAATTTCATCGAAACCATTGAAAAGCGCCAGGGACTGAAGGTGGCCTGCCTGGAGGAGATTGCCCTGGAGATGGGCTATATTTCGCCTGAAGCTGTACTTCGGTCTGCTGAAGCTTTAAAGAAAAGTCATTATGGAGAGTACCTGAGAC
The DNA here is from genome assembly GCA_003553695.1 of Desulfonatronospira sp. Lineage (GTDB taxonomy): Bacteria > Desulfobacterota > Desulfovibrionia > Desulfovibrionales > Desulfonatronovibrionaceae > Desulfonatronospira. Next base: position 1,110 of record PWFB01000143.1, on the reverse strand, counting down.
AAGTGGTTAACAGGATGATGCCAATTATTGGAAAATAGTGTCATTCACCTGTTTTATGCATTGCTTATTCTGGTTAATTTATTCATACTTTGCCAAATTCATGCCATGCATGCTCGAGGTAGAGGATATTTATGCCGCGTTCTGTTCTGTTAGTACTGCTGATCCTGGCTGCAGCACTTCCCCTTTTTTTCGTGCCCCTGGGCCATGATCCGGTGGGGCCTTTTGCCCAGCTGAACATTTTCGTCCACCTTGCATTCTTTGCTCTGCTGGCCTGGGCCCTGGTCAGGATGCCGGTTTTGGCCGGCCTGTCCCCGTACCGGCAGATAACCCTTGTCTTTGTTGCAGTTCTGATCCTCGGGGGGAGCATTGAACTGCTCCAGGGACATATCGGCCGCACAGCATCCTGGAAGGACCTGGGGGTGAACCTGACAGGGGGACTGTTCGGCCTGCTTTTTCTTGCCCCAGGCCGGGTGCGCATGCCCCGGATTTTGCTCAGGGGCGGGCAGGGGATGGTGCTGGCCCTATGCCTGTTTCTGCTCTACAACCCGGTGGTCACCCTCTGGGACATGAACCAGGCTGCCAGGCAGTTTCCCGTGCTCAGCGACTTCGAGACCAGGTTCCAGGCAGAGAGGTGGACTTCCGGAGAGATCGACCGCACCCTGTCCAGGACCGGACGGTCCTCTTTGCGTGTTGAGCTGAACACCGACACCTATTCCGGGACCACCCTCTGGCGCAGCTTCGGCAACTGGGAGAATCATGAAGCCCTCAACTTCAGTATCTACAACCCGGACCCGGAGCCCCTGGTCATGACCATTTCCATCCGCGACCGGGAGCACAGCAGGCGCGGCAGTGAATACCGGGACCGGTTCAACCGGAAGCTGACGCTGGATAATGGATGGAATGATATAGTCATTCCCGTCTCAGATATTGAAAATGCACCTGCGGAAAGGACCATGGACCTTTCACGGCTGACCTATGTGGTCATTTTTGCCATGAACCTGCCTGAGCCGCGCACCATTTATCTGGACAACGTCCGCCTGATACCCTGAAAGGTACATTTGGATATCAAGAAGAGTTTTTACCACCCGCTTCGCTCGACTCACACGGACT
>PWFB01000089.1 GCA_003553695.1 Desulfonatronospira sp. | reverse complement strand
TAAAACACCGAACTTAACTTCAAGCATCTTATAGGAAATATCGCGATTATCAAATCTGTTTATAGGTTTTGATTTACGCTTCCTTGGAGTGAGTTTTTACGTCCTGTTTGCAAAGTCCCCGGACCTTAGTTACGTAAGGTTGCAGTAACAAGAAATGGATATTCCGACCTGGAATCAAGGGGGAAACATGTTAATAATCGGCGAGAAGATCAATGTCATGCTCAAGAAAATCGGGCAGGCCATGAAGGAAAGGGACAAAAAGCCCATCCAGGACCTGGCAGTCAGTCAGGTGCAGGCCGGGGCCAATGCCCTGGATATCAACGCCGGACCGGCCACCAAGAACGGCCCGGAAATCATGCAGTGGCTGGTTAACACTGTTCAGGAGGTTACAGACGTGACCCTGTCCCTGGACACCACCAATGCCGAGGCCATGGAGGCCGGACTGCAGGTATGCAAAAATCCGGCAATAATCAACTCCACTTCCGGGGACAGGGCCAAACTGGAGACCATTATGCCCATGGCCAAAAAGTACGATGCCGACGTCATAGGCCTGACCATGACTTCTGCCGGGGTCTCCCGGGACGCCAACGAGCGGGTGGCCATTGCCGTGGATATCATGACCGCCATGGCTGAATTTGACGTGCCTGTGGAGCGCCTTTACCTTGATCCCCTTATTCTGCCGGTGGGCGTAGCTCAGAACCAGGCCATGGAAGTGGTGGAGGCCATAAAGATGTTCCGCCAGCTCAATGACCCGCCCATCAAATCCGTGGTGGGCCTGAGCAACGTATACAACGGCACACCCGAGAGGCTGCACAGCATTCTCAGTTCCACCTACCTGGTCATGCTCATGACCGTAGGCCTTGACGCAGCCATAGCCGATCCCATGGATCAGAGACTGATGGAATCCATGAAGACCGCCCGCCTTTTCAAAAACGATATCCTCTACTGCGACTCATACCTGGAATAAATTGATCAGAGGGCCGGCCTCTTGGCAGAGCCGGCCCCGTTCAAACTTACAAGGAGTGCTGTATCCATGAAGATTAATGCAATGCCTCCCTGCCAGGCAAAATGCCCCATCCACATGGATGTCCAGGGCTATGTGGCGGCCATTGCCGGGGGAGACGTGCAGGAAGCCGACAGGGTTATCCGCAGAACCAACCCTTTTCCTTCAGTTTGCGGGCGTATCTGCACCCGGGAATGCGAATCTGTGTGTCGCCGGGGCAAAAGCGTGGATGAGCCGGTGGCCATCAGGGCCCTGAAGCGTTATGCCTCGGACAGTGCAGCTGCCGGGGCAGAAGTTCCAGGCCCGGAAATCCGTTTTTCAGAGAAAGTCTGCATAGTGGGAGCCGGTCCTGCCGGCCTGACTGCGGCCCATGACCTGGCCCTTATGGGTTACCGCGTAACAGTCTATGAATCCGAGGATGAGCCTGGAGGAATGCTCACCAGGGGTATTCCCAGGTACAGGCTGCCCCTGGACCTGGTGCGCTCGGAGGTGGACCGCATCCGCTCCCTGGGGGTGGAAATAAAAACCGGGTACATGCTTGGCAGGGATATTTCCCTGCAGGATCTGCAGAAGGATTTCGATGCTGTCTTTCTGGGCATGGGCAGTGAAAAAAGCACCTGTCCCGAGTGCAGCGGGATGGAACTCTCCGGAGTCTGGACTGCCGTGGAGTTTTTAAAAGACGTCAGCCGCGGTAAAAAATTCAATCCGGGCAATAAAGTAATTGTCATCGGAGGCGGACATACGGCCATAGATGCGGCCCGGACCTGCCTGAGGCTCGGGGCAGAGGATGTGACCATAGCTTATCGCCGCACCATTGATGAAATGCCGGCAGGGATGGACGAGGTGGAAGATGCCCGGGAAGAAGGAATCAGGTTTGAGTTCCTTACGGCCCCGGAAGCTTTTGAAGGCAGCGGAAAAGTGGAAAAAATGCGCTGTGTGCGCATGGATCTGGACAAGTCCTGCGGAGGCAAGGGCAAGCTTACCTGCGTGGAAGATTCTGCTTTCGAAATGGAGGCGGATACTATAATTCTGGCCACGGGATACGTTCCCAGGACCGAGGCCGTGCAGGAACTCTGTACGGAAGGAGGGGACAGGCTGGAGATAAAGGACGCCGCCGGGGCCACCAGGACTCCGGGGGTGTTTGCCGGAGGAGATTTTGTCAGCGGGCCCACTACAGTGGTTCAGGCCATAGCTTCTGGCAGAAAGGCTGCTGAAGCCGTGCACAGGTATCTGCGGGGCATGGATCAGTCCCCGGAAGCACAGGAAGAGATTCTCCAGGATCTGGATGATGATGTGGCCCGCCTGGTTCCTAAGGCCGGCAGGGAAAAGCCGGTCTGCCTTGATTCCGGCTCCAGAGTTCATTCCTTTGATGAAGTAGAACATGTTTTCACTCCAGAGCAGGCCAGGACGGAAGCAGCCCGTTGCCTGCACTGCAGTCTGGGAGCCCATGTTTCCCGGGACTGTGCCGTATGCCTGAACTGCGTCCTGGTCTGTCCCTACAATGTTCCCAGGCCCGGAGAGGAAAAGGCTTATATAGACATGAGCCAGTGTCAGGCCTGCGGGGTCTGCGCCGGTCAATGCCCGGCTTCAGCCATTGATCTCAGGCTGGAGCCAAGAACAGAGCTGCGCCAGAATATTCGCCGGGTGCTTGAGAGAGCTGAAAGTAACTCCCAGAATGATTTCATCTTTGGATATGTCTGCGATTTCAGCAGGACCAGACCCAGAGAGCTTAAGGGCGAAAATGTATATACTATAACCAGGCCCGGGCTGGGACGCATTGATGTATATGAGCTCCTGGTCCCTTTTGAGGCCGGGGCCAGAGAGGTCCTGGTGTCCGGTTGCGGTGAAGAAGACTGCAAGTTCAAGGATTGCAGCCTGTGGACCCGCAGAAATGTACAAAAGGCAGCCCGGATACTTGAAAGCATCGGAATTGACCCCGAGCGGCTGAAGATTGTTGAAGGTTGATAATTAAATGCTGAAAGTTAAACATGACACTCTGATGGCAAAATCAAGCAAAAAAAGAAGGGGAGAATATGATTGTTGCTGAAGTAAAGCCCATGGCCGAGATTCAGGACACGATAAAAAATTACAGCAAGGTACTTATATCCGGCTGCGGCAGCTGTGTAACAGTCTGCCTCAGCGGTGGGGCCCAGCAGGTGGAGGTGCTGGCTTCTTCCCTGCGTACCGCTGCAAAAAGCCAGGGGCAGCAGCTGGAGGTAGGTGAGGAAACCCAGCTGCGCCAGTGCGATCCCATGTTTATTGAACAGATCAGAGATAAGGCGGCCGGGTACGAGGCTATCCTGTCCATGGGGTGCGGAGCGGGAGTGCAGACCATGGCCGAGACCCTGGGCAATATCCCCGTATACCCGGCCCTGGACACCGTCTTTTTCGGCGGGGCTGACGGCCAGGGCGGGTTTGTGGAAACCTGCGCCGCCTGCGGTCAGTGCATCCTGTCCAGGACCGGAGGAATATGCCCCGTGGCCAGATGCGCCAAGAGTCTTACAGACGGCCCCTGTGGAGGGGCCCAGGCAGGCAACTGCGAGGTATCCAAAGATACCCGCTGTGTCTGGCAGCTCATATATGTCCGTCTGTTCCGTCTGGGGCAGCTGCACCTTCTCAAGGAAACCACTCCACCCAAGGCCAGAAGGGTGCATCCGGCCAGGTTGAACCGGGCAGAGTAATTGTACAAGCACTTGCCTGGTTGCAGGTGTTTCATAATAACAGGAGTTACAGTATGGGATTCAGGGAAGCAGTAGAGTCAGGCAAATTTTTGATTACCGCAGAGGTAGGTCCGGGCAAAGGCACGGACATGCATGAGCTGCTGGAGGACGCCGAGGCCATCAAAGACAGGATACATGCCATCAATGTCACAGATCTGCAAAGCTCGGTCATGCGTCTGGGCTCTCTGGCAGTCAGCCATATTCTGGCGGATAAAGGCATTGAGCCCATATACCAGCTCACCTGCCGGGACAGAAACAGACTGGCCCTGCAGTCGGATCTTTTAAGCGCCTGGGTTCTGGGGGTGAAAAACGTTTTGGCCCTCACAGGTGATCACCCTGTGCTGGGTGATCATCCGGAAGCAATGCCGGTTTTTGACTGTGATTCCGTAAGCCTTTTGCAGATGATGCGGACTTTGAACGGCGGACATGATATGGCCGGAAACGAACTCAATGGAGTACCGGACTTTTTTCCGGGCGCGGTGGTCAATCCCGGGGCTGACGCCGGTGCCGGGCTGGAGATGCAGCTCATCAAGCTGGAAAAAAAAATCGAGGCCGGGGCCAGGTTTATTCAGACTCAGGGGGTATTCGAGCTGGACAGCTTTGAAAAATTCATGAAACGCGTAGAGGGATTCAACGTCCCCATAATGGGCGGGATCATCATGCTCAAATCCGCCGGCATGGCCAAGTTCATGAACAAGAACGTGGCCGGCATATCCGTTCCCGAGTCCCAGATCCAGGCTATGACTGATACCGACGACAAGGTCAAAACCAGCGTGGAGATCGCATCCCATCTGGTCAAGGGCATGAAGGACATGTGTCAGGGAGTGCATATCATGGCCATCGGGTGGGAGAAAAAAATCCCCATGGTCCTGGATGAAGCAGGAATTTAGACCCATGGATGTGTGGGAGTGCGGGGAAGTATGAAGAATACAGCCATAATCGGTGCCGGTGTAGTGGGCACGGCTATCGGGTATCTGCTGGGCAATGCCGGTTACCATATCACCGGCATTGCCAGCCGCAGCATGGAGTCCGCCAGCAAGGCCAGGGAGTTCATCGGGCAGGGTGAAGTGTCAACTGACCCGGCAGGTGCTGCCCGTGCGGCTGAGATAATTTTTATCACCACTTCCGATGATGCAGTAAGGCAGGTGTGCCGGGAAATCGCCGACCAGGACGGTTTCAGCCCCGGTAGCCTGGTTATTCATACCAGCGGGGCTTTGTCCGTTGATGCCTTAGTTTCCGCAAAATATAAAGGGGCCGGTACAGTTTCCATGCATCCCCTGCAGAGCCTGCCCAGCGTGCAGGAAGCAGTAAAAAATCTGCCAGGATCTTATTTCTGCCTGGAAAGCGAGGATGAAAGCGCCCTGAATACAGCCAGGGAAATGGTCCGTATATTTCAGGGCAGGGAGCTGAACATTCAGCTGGGGGGCAAGTCTATATACCATGCCGGGGCAGCAGTGGTCTCCAATTTTTTGGTGGCTACAATAGGATTCGGCCTGCAGCTGCATGAAAGTGCCGGCATAGACAGGCAGGACTCATTGAATGCCCTTCTGCCCCTGATCCAGGGTACGCTGAAAAATATCGAAAAAATGGGCATTCCAGCCGCCCTGACCGGACCCATTGCCCGGGGGGACGCTCAGACGGTCCAGGATCACCTGGCATCCATTGCCCGGGAAAATCCTGACCTTTTGGGGCTTTACTGCCAACTGGGAAGATATACAGTGAATCTGGCTCTGGAAAAAGGAACCCTCAAAAAAGAAGCCGCATTGCAAATCCTGGACTTGCTGCAAGAGTACGGTTAGTGACTTACTCCTGAGACCCTGCTTGCCCCGTGAAATTTCTTCCATTTCACTGGGGTCACAAAAAACAAGAAACTTAGACAGGATTAACAGGATTGATTACCTTTTGGCCTGGCTTCCGGCCAGGACAAAAATGGTTTTCTCTTAATCCATCTCTTAATCCTGTTAATCCTGTCAATAAAGCTCTTTTCTTTATTGGGTTGCGGGCAAAAGCCCGCCTTAAATTGCTATCTCGCTTTGAACAGAATCGCTCCGGTGAAAATCAGGGCCACGGGCAGGGCCACTACAATACCCCCCAGAAGACCGCCTACGATACATAAAATCATTCCGGCTTTGGCATGCCGGTGCATAGCGTATACACTTCCCACCAGGTATGGTAAAAGGCCACACACAAATCCTATTACAAAACTGACCAAAACAAATACCAGTATGGATGGATCATCCATGAACTATTTTCCTCCGGTTACAGGTAAGGCTTCAAATCAAAGCGATGCTGCTGAAAAAACTGGCGGGCACTGGAGGGTTATTCCATGCGGTAATGCTTGCTTACGGCTCTGGTTATTTTCCAGGTACAGGACATGCCCCTGGGAAAGGTTACCAGGTCTCCGGCCCTGATGACCACAGGGTCTCCACCATCCGGGGTCACCTCAACTTCTCCTTCCACAATGTAGCATGTTTCCTGCTGATCATAGTGCCAGGGAAACTCTGATTCCTTTTCTCCCCACATGGGCCACTGCCAGACCCCCATTTTTTCCAGTTCTTCCCGGGGGGGATTAGGGGTTATCTTTATTTCCTGCATAAATCCTCTCCTGCAATGTTCGGGTTAGTCGACTTTGGGCATTAACGCCCATTTGACATGCCATCCCTGTTCTTCTTCCAGGCAGACAATGCCGCCGTTTTGGAACTTTATCACCCGGTTGTCCTGGTCTCCGGCCACCAGAAGTGAGGCCAGCCGCTGCATGAAAGGCAGATGCCCCACCAGCATGAAGCGGTTAAGCTCTTCCAGTTTATCTTTCCAGGCCTGGACATCGTCAAGGGGACCCAGTCCCTGGGCCGCTTCTACGCTAATTGCCGAATTCAGGGTGCCGGCCATGATCCGGGCGGTCTGTTCGGCTCTTTTCTTGCCGCTGTGCACAATGCCCTGCACCGGTACCCGGTAGTTGCCCGCTGTTTCAGCGATGCGGCGGACATCTTTTTCACCCTGCGGGGAAAGTCCTTGTTCCGGATCCTCGTCTTTAGGTCTGCTGAGTCCATGTTGTACCAGATAGATCTGCATTACGCACCTCCCGGGTTTAAGGAGTCATCTCATGATAAAAAGTAGTCAATGCTCCTGGCATGTGTCAAGATATAAAGATAAAGTCCGCATTAGGCCAGAAATGTGTCCTTGACAACGCCAAAAGCTTGTGCATTGTTTTCTGGTATGAACACCAAGGCCGGTGCAGATGTCTGCAATGAGTTTTCCCTGGGATCACTGGGCCTTCCGGATATTTCCCGGGTGCTGGAGAAGGGCTTCGTGCCGGAACATTCGGCCAGGTTCATGCGGGCCATGTCCTGTGGGGAGCCTTTTATTGTCCAGGGACATCTGTTCCTGGCCGGACAGGACTGGCTGATGGCTGTTGGTTATCCTCTGGATGCACCCTATGATCCGGACAGGTTTGCCAAAGCGTTGAGAGAAAGTGTCCGGCGTGTCAGACCAGACAGGTGCTGGGCGGTATGCCCTTTTCTTCCGGCTGACCTTGCCGGGTGTCGTGTTGAGCAGGATTTTTATTACACCCTCCCTGTGGAGTCCAGGGTGAAGCCCAGGCTTGTGCATCTTGCCCAAAGAGCCTCCCGCACCCTGAGGGTGGAGCAGGGCAGGGAATTTACCTCTGCCCATCATCAACTCTGGCAGGAGTTTATTAATAACCGTACCCTGCCTTCCAGGGTTCGCACCATGTACCAGCGCACCGGACATGTTCTGGCCGGTGTGCAGGAACTGTTTTTTCTCAATGCCTGGGATAAATCCGGGCACCTGGCGGCCTGTCTGTTTCTGGACCCCGGACCGAGACGTTTTATGAGCTATCTTATTGGGGCCCATTCCCGCATCAACTACACCCCTTATGCTACTGACCTGCTTTTTCGGGAAATGGTCGAGCTGGCCCGGGACAGGGGAAAGGAATTTGTTCATCTGGGTCTTGGGGTAAATCCAGGTATCAGGCGTTTCAAGGTCAAGTGGGGCGGGACCGCCCACTGGCCCTTCGAATTCGCCGCCTGGGAGGAAAGGCCTCAAGCGCAGAAAGAATCCAGAGTACACCCTGTTCCTTTCGTTGAGGACAAATTCAAGTTCTTCTTGAACCTTCCGGAGCAGCGCAGACTGGCCATGCTCTGGGAGCTGGAAAAAAACGGGCGCAGAAGCTGGATTGCCGGAGCCGCGCATTTTTATCCCTTCAGTTTCCGGCTGGATATGCGCAATCTTTTCCAGGAAGTGGACACAGTTCTTTGCGAAGGCCCCCTGGATCAGGTCAGCATGGAGCTCATAGCTGATTTCGGGAAAAATCCGGACCCGGACACCCCAAGACTGGCCTCCATGTTGACTGATAAAGAAATCAAAGATCTGGAAAAGGTAGTCCTTGGTCGTGGTCTCTGGAACTTTTTTTTCAATGTGTCCATGGATGACAGCCCGGACGTACGCTATTACCTGGCCCATACCAGGCCCTGGCTGGCCTTTTTTACCATGTGGTCCTCGTTTCTGAGACGCCACGGCTGGGAGCAGTCAGTGGACCGGGAAGCCTGGAATACGGCCCAGGAAATGGGCAAATACGTTCTGGGCATGGAAACTATCTCCGAGCAGCTGCGCACACTGGAAAGTATTCCTGTGGACAGGATTGTCCGGTTCTTAAGGGACTGCCGCAACTGGTCCGGGCTCAAGAAAAGATATGAGACCGGCTATCTCAAGGGAGATCTGGACAGGATGTTTGGAAGCAGTGCAGAGTTTCCTTCCCGGACTGAAATGGTCATCAACCGTCGTGATGAGCGTTTCTTAAAGCGCATGCTCCCTTTTCTTGAACAGGGGCGCTGCGCGGTATTCGTTGGTTCGGCCCATATGCTCAACCTGCGCGGCATGCTCAGGCAGGCAGGGTTTTCCGTGCGCAGACGCAAGTAAAGTGGTTTTGCTTGCATAAACTCCAGATTAATGGTCTTTCTGGTCTATGGCTGACGCCAGCTTTCAACCATTAAACGTTAGTAAGAGAATCCAGTGCAGGCATTGATTTACAGCATACTGGCGGGGTCCTCCACTGCTCTGGGGGCTGTGGCTCTCATGTTTATGGGGACGCCGGGCAAGAGAACCATGGCCGTTCTTCTGGGATTTGCCGGCGGAGTCATGCTGGCTGTTTCCGTTTTCGAGCTTATGCCCGAAGCCCTTGAACTTGGCTCCATGACAGTACTGATTATGGGTTTCCTGCTGGGATGTTTAATTATGTATCTCCTGGACAGAATAATTCCCCATGCCCACCTCTCCGACAGCGAGCACCTGACAGTGGAAAACCCGGAACGTCTCAGCATGAGGCAAAACAGTATGCTGCGCTGCGGTTATCTGATTTTCTTGGGCATTGCCATGCACAATATTCCCGAAGGCATGGCCATCGGGGCCGGCATTGAATCCAGTCCCGAACTGGGCCTGGTCATCGCCGTGGCCATCGGGCTGCACAACATACCCGAGGGGCTTGCAGTGGCCGGGCCGCTTAAGGCAGGGGGGCTTTCCAACCTGAAAGTTTTTTTATTTACCCTGGGAGCCGGGCTGACGACCGTTATAGGGGCCGCTCTTGGGCTTCTGGTTTTCGGGATCTCAGAGGTTTTTGTTTCCGCAGGCCTGGCTTTTGCAGCCGGAGCAATGATCTATATCGTAAGCGATGAGCTTATCCCGCAGTCCACCAGCATGCACGCTCACGCCGCCAATGCAGGTCTTATAGCCGGTCTGCTCCTGGGTTTTGTGCTCCTGGCATAATGTAAGGATGGCTTGTAACTTCGGGGCTTCTTGAATAAACATGTGAGCAAATACATGACGCACAATCAAAAGAAAAAAACACTTGGTCTGCCCGGCATGGCAATCCTGCTGGCCCTTACTGTGATAATAACCGTCATTGTAACCCTGGCAGCAGCCAGGATATGGCTGTTTCAGCCGGATGTGAGTCCTGTTGTCCTGGATACCCGGGAAGAAGCCCGGCTGGAGCACAAGCTCAAGATCCTGGAACAAGCCTCCAGGCCGGGGGAATACTCGGAAAGCCCGGAAGACAGGGTCCTGTATCTGACGCAGCGCGAATTAAACGCCATTGTTGCCCGTGATCCGGCCCTTGCCGGGAGGTTGTTCTTTCATCTTTCAGATGCAAAGATTTCCGCCACCCTGCTGGTGGATATTCCAGAAGACATGCCGGTATTTGCCGGCAGGAGAGTGGAGGTGGCCACTGGCCTGGAAGTTGAATACGCTCATGGCCGGCTCTCTCTGATTGTTGAAGGGATAAGCCTCATGGGAGTGCCCCTGCCCTCGGCCTGGCTTGGAGGTCTCAAGGGAAGAGATCTATTGGAACTCGAAGGTCCCGGCGGCGATCTGGCCAGGCTCCTTGGACAGGGAGTTCAGGACCTGCAGGTAAAAGACGGCAGGCTTAGAATCGAGCTGGCTGAATAACCTTCAGCCTGGATATTTTTCTCTTCAATTCAACAGATGTATAACTACCATAGAATGCCCGGTTCCAAACTGTGAACAGGCCCTGATCATCCCTGCCCATCCCTCAAGCACAATCATTTTTCCATGCAGTATTAATGAAGTAGTTGCAATGTGATTGTTTAACTTATGAATTTGAGAATGCATTTGAATATATTATTCAGCCTCAATCGGTAGGTTTTATATGTTTTGTTGTTATATCTTGTGTTAGGTATGGATATCTGTTTTATTTCAAAATAAATTTTGAAAGATTGTGAAAAAATGTGCAATAAATTTTTCTTTTTTTATGGGTTGACTCACAATTTTATGTCTATTATGGTTTAAAATATAAAAGGAATGCATTGAATGGAATTGATTTCTTTAAGTCAATACATCCATTCGGTAAATACTTACATCTATTTTTTAGGTTTGCTTAAGATGCATCTGCAAAAAGTCGAGAAATGAATAATCTATACAACTATTTGTTTTTACTGATCTCTGACGTCCGTCACTCACCCTGCCACGCCCTTGGCGTGGTTCGCGTGACAAAAATGACTTTCTGCAGTCACATCATCTGAATTTTTATCAGGTGGACAAAATTTTCGGGGTGACAGCCCGAATTGACTACTAAATTTTTTAACCCCCCAAAAAAAGGAGGACTCATGACTTCAAGCAATTCAGGCACTGGAGATCCAAGGACAGTTGATTACAAACAGATGAATATACCTGAGGATTTATCCAGCAATGAGCGTGAGAGGTATGATGAAAATCAGACTGTGCAGCTGAAGGACAAGGAGACCGGCAAAATAGTTGAAGTAACCAGGACCGATGAATCCCCGGAACTGGGCAAGCTGCTGATGGTCTGCGGAATCATCGGCGCAGTTCTACTGATTTTATTCCTGGTCTTTTCCCTGGCAACATAACAGATTAAAAATAATGATTATCAGGATAAGAAGAGGAAAGCCTGGTCAAGTTCCAGCGTTTTGCCTGTCCAGTGGGGAATAAAGTCTACTGGGTGAGTTTAAAGGTGATGATAATCAGGGGCCGGATCATTTTTAAAAAAAGATCCGGCCCCTTTTTTTCAGTTTCCCTTTGAGGGTGACGATTCAGGGCAGAAAGTGCCTTCTCCTGATTATTGGGTTTTCTCAAAGGTTACCTTTTATATGTGAGACGGGCCTGTAAAGCTTCAAAGACTGGTGCATTGAAGCAAGCAGATCTTCTTCCTGAGGACTGACTGACTCTTTCTGGCCCAGAATGAGCAATCCGCCGGGGTTTATGGACTCTGCAATGCTTCGGGCGAATTTCCTGCGTCTCTGGCCATGAAAATAGGTAAATACAAGATACCTGCAGAATATAATGTCCATTTCCCGGGGCAGATCATCTTTTAACAGGTCGAACTTCCTGAAATTGACCATGCTCCTTATTTCTTCGTGCAACCGGTAACCATCCGCTTCCGGTTCAAACCATTTTTTCTGCAGCTCACGCGGGACTTCGCGCAGGGCTTTTCGAGGGTACCAGCCTCTCCTGGCACGATCCAGGCAGGCCTTATCAATATCAAGAGCAGTTATTGCTATACCCGCCCCTTGAAAGGCCGGTTCTATCTCATGTTTCCATAAAAGGGCCAGGGAGTAAGGCTCCTCGCCATTGCAGCATCCGATATGCAGCACCTTCAGCGGGCGGTCAACATTTGCAGCTGCCATGGCCGGCAGTATCTTGCCAGTCAGGTGATCCCAGAGTTCTTTTTCCCGGAAAAAGCGGCTTACCGTGACCCTTAGTACATTGGGCAGAAAGGCTGCTTCCACGGGATTGGCATCAAGGTAGTCAGCAAACTCGGAAAAACCTCCAAGGCCCAGCTGGTGAATGCGCGACAGTACATTTCGCCGGCTGGCCCGCCTGTATTTACGCCAGTCCAGTTCTCTTTCAGGGCAGGCCCTTTTTAAAAACTCATCAAAAATAAGTCCCCTGGAACCCAATGTCATCCACCTGCTGACATTTATAAAGCCTCCAAAGCACTGGATTTGAAGGCTCGATATTTTTTTACCGCTACTCCCTCCGGCTTGGAAGTAAACAGCCTTTCTCTCAACTGGTCACAGGTAAATGTCAGCTTTTCAGCATAAGCCTGAAGGGCGGCATATACAACTCCTAAGCCCAGTCAATCCTTGGATTGTTTTTTCTCCCAGGATCGATACCGGGTTACCCCTATCCAAGCGTATATAAGTGGCACTATTTGGTTTCCACCTCTTTTAATCCCTGCTTGACTTGCTCACGTAAGGGGTCTTCGTCCGGCAAGTGGCTTAATGCCTGGGTGAAAATCTCTTTTGCCCTGGCATGGTTGCCCGTTCTGAGGCAGGCTCTGGCATGAGTGTTCAAAAAGGCAGGGTTGTCCGGATGAAGCTTTACTGCTTCAGCGGACCAGGCCAGGGCATCATCATTCTTATCCTGTTTCATGAGCACATAAGCCAGGTTGTTCATGGCCTCCGGGTTGTCCGGGTTGCGCTCAAGGGCTTTTCGGTAACTATCTTCAGCCAGATCCCAGTTTTCCAGTCCGGCATGAACATTGCCGTGATTTATAAGGGGCTGATCCCACTCCCGGTCATTTTTATATGCCAGTTCGTATTCTTTAAGGGCCAGCTCCATTTCGCCCATAAGCTCATAGGCAACTCCAAGGTCGTTATGTTCTTCAGCGGTCAACGGATCGGTCAGAACCGCTATCCTGGGCATGGAGCAGGCCGATAGAACAAGACAAATGATAAGTACAGGAATATATTTCAACATACTGCTTATTCAAAAGCCATCAGGTAAAGCCGGTTCATGCTCTGCCACTTTTTATCCAGATCATTGAAACTGATATAAACGTCCTTTTCCACCCCGGCATGAGCCAGGAAGCCATCAGATGTGTACCCGGTGATTACAATATAGTGTCCCCGCCTGGCCAGGGTGGAACCAGTGTCCATAAGAACAATTACCGGCCTGCCTGCATCGATGGCCTGCTTAAGCTGGGCAGCAGTCCCCCTGCCTGATATGGTTTCAAGACCCCTGGACCTGGCAAAGTTTTCCATATCAGGCAAAAGAGTTCTGCCTATGGATGAAATATAAATTTCATCAGAAATTTTTTCCAGACTGACTTCAACACCATGGTACTTTAAAACTGAAGCCAGGGCAGCTGGACCACAATCGTTATCCTGGGCCTGACTCACGTATGGAACTTCAAGCCAGACAACACCTTCTTTCTGCCTGAGACTTTCAGGCGCTGACTTGAAAGGGCTGCAGCTGCAAACCAGCAGGGCAAACAGCGCAATAATAAAATATTGAAACTTACTGGACAACAATTCTTCTGTCGCTGATGTTGAGTATCAGAACAACAAGCAGAACAATAAGCAATACTCCAATAGCCAGGCCGATACCGCCACCTCCGACTTCGTCGGACAAGGTTGCAAGCTGATGCAGCTGTTTGTCATCCAGGCCTTCCATTCTGGCCATTACTTCTTCCTGGGAAAGACCGTAGTCAGCCAGTCTCTGGGCCACAACCTCATGTTCCAGGGCCTTTCTTATGGATTCAATGTGTTCGGTACGTTCCGACATTT
>PWFB01000070.1 GCA_003553695.1 Desulfonatronospira sp. | reverse complement strand
GCCAAGATATCTATCTCGGAAATATTGTAAAGACTCATTCGTCTTCTTGCATGCCGACTGTATTGTATTTCTTTTGTCATGCCTTATTGCTGATAAAGTCAATTTATAATGATATCATCAATCCGGTTGTAAGACGAATTTACACAGGACAGTCCCGAACTGGATCTACCGGAATTAGCCGCAGGATGGATGACTTGGTCCCCATGACGGTAAAGATGGTGGCCAGCATGAGAAAGGACTGCAGCACGGCCACGATGCCCAACACTTCCGCACCATACCACCTTGCAATTATAATATAGCTTACCATCCCCAGCAAGGCAGCCAGCACCTTGGCCCCCAGCGCCCAGACCGACCCCCGCAATATCTCGGAGAATTTCTCATCCGACACCAGGTTATGGAATTTCCGCCTCAAAAACGATATCATAACTGCCTTGTTTTCCTACCCCAATCTACTTTAATCTACAACCCCAACCCCTTAACTTCACACTCCGCGCCGGACCCAATATGTGAACTTAAACCCTCTAAGTTCACACTCCGCGCCGGACGCGTTGTGTGAACTTAAGTACCCTGGGCGAGTGACAATGGCTTGCGCCCCGGCAGTGCCAGACGCCACCACAGCAACATTCCGCACGAATTTGCTTCTATACGTGCGATCCAGGAATTGCTTTATCCCGGCTATGGAAAAAACCGCTTGAGCACCAGTCGTATTCCCCATCACTCCTCAGCCGATAGCCACACTATAATTACCCCGCCCCGCCAAGTTCACACTTCGCGCCGGACGCGTTCTGTATACTTGAATTCTCTAAGTTGACACTTCGCGCCGGACGTGGTGTGTAAACTTAAGCTTCATAATCTACCTTTTTCTCTTTGGCTGTAAAACCGATCTTTTTTTGGGATCCTTTCTCCTCAAAGAGAAGCTCCTTTATAGCCTGAAAAACCATTTCAAACTGTTCATCATATTTTTGCTCCAGGGCTTCGATCTTCTGCCGCAGTTCTTCATTTTCAGCCAACATCCTGCGCATTTGGGTGAATGTTCTCATAATCTGGATGTTCGCCTGAATGGCCCTGTCGCTGCGCAGCACACTGGAGAGCATAGCTATTCCCTGTTCTGTGAATGCCATTGGTAGATATCTGCTGCCTCCCCAACTTGAGGTCACAATTTGTGACCTCAAGTTGTTGAACTCATGCCGTGTCAGCTCAAACATAAAATCTTCAGGGAAGCGTTCGGTATTTCTACGTACCGCTTGTTTTAAAACTCTGGTTTCAACCCCATAAAGCTCAGCTAGATCCCGGTCCAACATAACCCTGATACCGCGAACAAGATATATGCGATTGGCAATGTTCTCTATGGGTACGATTTCATCCATGGCAGTCCTCGTAGTTTATTGAGTCCCCAAAAACAAGCCCCTGTCACCAGGGAAGTCCCCAGGACCAGGTACTGGGTCTTGCGGTACACCCGGAAGGCCGAGCTCGGGGAATACTTGGTCAGATGCTCCGGGATCAGCCGCAGGATGGAGGTATTCGTGCCCAGAACGGTAAAAATCGTGGCCAACATGAGGAAGGACTGCAGCACGGCCACGATGCCCAACACGTCCGCACCATACCACCTGGCAATTATGATGTAGGTCACCATCCCCAGCAAGGCAGCCAGCACCTTGGCCCCCAGCGCCCACACCGACCCCCGCAATATCTCGGAGAATTTCTTATCCGACACCAGGTTATGAATCTTCCGCCTCAAAAACGATATCATAACTGCCTTGATTTCCTGCCACAATCCACATCAATCCACAACCCCAACCCCTTAACTTCACACTTCGCGCCGGACTCGATATGTGAACTTAAATATCCAGAATTTTATAAACTGCTCTGCGCGAGATCCCCATCTTTTCCGCTATCTCGGTCTTCTTGTATCCTCTGGCCAGCAGCTGCCCGGCAATATACTTCTTGGCCCTTTTGCTTTCCTCGCTGCGGGCACGGGTATTGCCAAGGTCCTTCAATCTTTGCTCCAGTTCGCTCAGTTCAAGCAGGGAAGGCGTATAGTCCTGACCTGCATCTTTTTTCCCGCCAAGCCTTTTGAACAAACCAGGAAAAATTTCACTCAGGCGAATGCAGAATCTTTCAATGGCCCCCTGGTGCTCCAGGGCGTTCTCAGGCTCCTCTCCCCTGGCTTTCTTCAAAATACGCCGGTATTTCCTGCGGGCGTTTTGTCCGTCATTATCCACCAGTTCAAGAACCGGTCCCGGGTTAATAAAGGATTCCTTGGGATTATCCCGGCAGTAAAGAGCACTTGAAGTCCACCTGTACTGAGCTGCATCGTCTACCAGACCGGCGCGGACAGGATTTAAGTGTATGTAAACCGATGCGGTCAACAGGTAAGTGTCATCGAGACACACGGACTGCCGGTAGCGACCCCCAAAAAGATGTCCCCGGCGCTCGTACCTGCGGTTGAATTTGGCTGCATACCTGGAAAATATGGAACGCATGGCCTCAGCCAGGTTCCTTTCCTTTGGCTTTAAAAGAGCGTGTGTGTGGTTGGGCATGAGACACAAGGCATAATAATCAAGACTGAACTTTTCAGAGCTTTCCTTGAAGAGCCCCAGCATAGTCAGATAATCCCGGTCATCCAGAAACAAAGGCTCTTTCCCGGCAGCCCGCTGGGTGATATGTGAAACGAGACCAGGTGTATCGATCTTGTACCTGGCCCGGAATACACGCTGTTCTTTGCCTGCTGGCATCGTTTCCATATCCCACTGCCATTGTAAGTTGACAACCCGCGCTTGCCCCACCTCCCCCGTGTACACTCTTCCAGTACACTGGGGTGAAATCCTTATCCATTTCATCGAGGCCGGACGCTATCTGTAAACTTCAAGCCTCTAAGTTTACATTTCGCGCCGGACGCAATGTGTATACTTAGACCTATTATCCATCATCTGCAGTTCATTCCTTCAAAGAGAATTCAACCGCTGATCGCGCTGATTGCCACAAACCGCATTCCAGAATGCCAGCCCTAAGTTGACATTTCGCGCCGGACGCATTCTGTCAACTTAAGCTCTCTTTACTCTAATCTTATCAATTTCTCATCCTCTAAATCGAAGGCCTTGAGCCCAAAATGCTTTTTCCGGATC
>PWFB01000091.1 GCA_003553695.1 Desulfonatronospira sp. | reverse complement strand
AGATTGCCGGTCCCAAGCTCCTGGAACACATGGTGGACACGGTCATTTACCTGGAAGGGGACAAGGAGCATCTTTTCCGTATTCTGCGGGTCATTAAAAACAGGTTCGGACCCACCGACGAACTGGTCATGTTTCAGATGGGCGCTTTGGGCCTGGAAATAATTCGGGATCCCTCGACCTTTTTCCTGCAGGCCAGGGACCCGGGCCTCAGCGGGACAGCATTGGTCATGGCGGTGGACGGGCACAAGCCCTTTGCAGTGGAAGTCCAGGCCCTGGCCACGCCAAGTTTTCTGAGCATCCCCAGGCGCACCGCCCTGGGATTCGACCTGAACCGACTGCACCTTCTCCTGGCGGTCATGGAAAAGAAGCTGCAGCGCAGCCTGGCCCAGTCGGATATATACACCAAGATAGGAGGCGGGCTTAAACTGGTGGATCCGGGCCTTGATCTGGGCCTGGTGGCGGCGGTGCTCTCCTCGTTTCACAACCAGAGCCTGCCCGAAAGGGCCATTTTCTGGGGGGAAGTGGATTTAAACGGGCAGATCAGGCCGGTACTGGGGCAGGATATCCGCCTCAAACAGGCCCTGAGGCTGGGGTACAAGCCCGTCTTCTGCCCCAGAAGCCCGGAGTCGGACACCGGCATATCCACCATCATGGAGCTTCAGGACCTGCTCTTTGGTAATCATGCATCGTAACGATTCACCATCAACTAAAACTGGTCAATCTAAGCGGCACCGCTGAGATCCAGGGTCCGGGGGCTTTGCAAACTGGGCGTAAACTGTCTGAACGACGTAGAAAGCGTTAATCAAAACCGTAAAACAATGAACTTGGTTTAGAGCATGTTATAGAAGTTATTCATGCTTAAAAATTCGTGTATAGGTTTTGATTTACGCTTTCTTGGAGTGAGTTTTTACGTCCTGTTTGCAAAGTCCCCGGACCCTGAAGAATAGTTACCATGTCCCCGCACCCTGAATAATTTCAGTCGCCTGATTTCTGCAGGCCCGGGCAAAGTCCTCGGGATAATGCCCGCAGATGAACCTGTGCTGGGCCTCGCTGAAGGACCCCGGGGACCAGGGCAGCCTGGGCAGAAAAGAGTAAAGCAGGTGCTGGCGTCCGGGACTGGTAAACCTGCCTGAATATTCTATACTTGTGACCATCCTGGCTCCCAGGCCTTCCAGTATGTGCAAAGCCAGCAGCATGGCCCTGTCCAGGGCCAGCCTGCACTGCCCATCCGCCTCCAGAATGCTGCCCACCCGCTCTTTAGGCATAAGATTCAGCTCCCACTGGGACACCTGTGCCTTGGGGACAAAGAGCAGGATATGCTCGTCCTCGTGCACCATGAGGCTTTCTTCACCCTGGCTTCCGTCCAGGCGGGTATTGTTGCGCAGGCAGCGGATATAGTCCCGGAAAAAGTCCTGCCCGGTTTCTTCCAGGTACTTCCCCACGGTCTCGGCGATCATATCCCCGGCACTGAAACCCGGAAGCTCTTCCCCGGTCATGCGGCCCTGCTCTGCCTGGGGCACCTGCTGCGGGACCATGGCGTGCTGCTGGTGTATCTGCTGGTGAGAGCCGTGCAGCCTGTACCTGGTGGGCGTAAAATCAAAACCGAAATTCCAGCCCCACAGGGTGCTGGTAAAAGATATCCGCCCAGGCTTCTTTTCAATCTCTGCAAGGATGGACAGCCTCAACTCTTCCAGATCCGGAGCGGACATGGGGGTTACCGCCGGCTCCAGGCCCAGTTCGCTGGCCAGGCGCAGGTAGGTTCTTTGATAGTACAGGTGCCTGAGTCCCTGCATATCCTGAAGAGACAGGTCTCTGGCCCGGTAGCGCACCTCCTTGTGGCTCATATTGGAGGCATAATGTCCCCAGGGTATGTAACTGTTGCGGCGCAGATACTCAAAAACCCGCGTGTCCTGCTCCCCTTCAGAGACATCTCCCACTATCTCGCTTTTGCCCTGTACCCCGGGACGAAGCAGCATGACCTCTTTGTATACATCCGGTAGGAAAGGATTGTTGCCCACGGCCTCGAAAAGATCCCGGTCATGTATCACCGGCACCGGGGAGCCGTCCGCCCGGCGGGAGTATGCAAGCCCCACCGGTGTATCGCTCAAGGTATCTTTAACAAACTCACAGGACAAATGGGCCAGCCGGACAAGGTCCCTGGGATCAGTGGACGTGGTGGCCAGGGCCAGGTGCAGGGAAGCTGGCATTTGTTTGAAAAGCTCTTCAGTGGCTTCGTCGGATACATTTTCCCTGTCGGCCCAGGAGGTGAGGGTTTTTACAAGGGATACTTCACCTGGAGGTGGAATCCGGATGGATAAAGGATCCCCGGCCCTGGAAGCAGCCCAGCCGGAATCGATAAAGGTGCTGCCCCGGAAGCTGAAGGCATTGTGTATTTCGTAAACGGTGGAAGCAGCATCCACCTGAAGATCTCCTTCCGGGAAATTGGCCTGGTTATGGACCATGGTGTCGTCGGGCAGCCTTCCCAGACAAAGGTGGTGGTCTTTTTGTCTTAGATTGTATACCCGGTAAGAGGGGTGGTGCACCCCGTAACGAAACTTTCCCTCTGGAGTCACGCAGGTTCGCATTTTCATCCGCAGCCCTCCTGAAGATGTCCCTGCGCACTCTAAGCGTGCGCAAGGACACAAAAGATGCCTGCCCAACGCAAGGGCACAGCAACCCATGCGAGAGGCTGACATTTTTTAAATCAGCAGACTGAAAATATCAATTATCAACTGCCAGTCTTGGGTCTTGTCTTTTTCAGCTCCGGGTTTACTGCCTTGAAAAGCCTGGCCGGGACCGCAGTGATGGCTCCTGACATTTCACGCAGTGCATTTTCAAGGACGGTGAAGTGCTTTCTAATCACCGGCCCTGAATATTCCCCCATGCAGTCTGCTCAAGTCGCCTTTGAGCAGTTTTATCAGGCCGGCAGCAGACTGCTCCGGAGTCAAGAGCTCACCTCTTTCCTTCCACGGCCTGAACACCCGGTGCAGATGACCGGCTGCTCCTCCCTGAGCCTGCCTGGCCTGATCCTGCATTCTTGTATCAACAATGCCGGGGCGAAACACGAAACAGGTAATCCTGTCAGTTTCCGCGGCAAGCTGCCTGGCCAGATGTTCTTCTGCGGCTTTGGCCGCGCAGTAAGCGCCTATCCCCGGTTGGGTGATCT
>PWFB01000197.1 GCA_003553695.1 Desulfonatronospira sp. | reverse complement strand
CTGCGGACATGATCCGGACCACCAGGCCATAGTGTACATCCTGATCAGCCCTCAGGTAAACCGGCCTGTCCCTTTCCTCGATCATTCTCTGCAGATGCCCGGCCAGTTCATTGAGCTCCACTTCGTACTCATCCAGGTAGATCACACCCTCTTTGTCCACGTGAACCACCAGGGTGTCCTCGTCATGGGGCAGGGTCTCCACCATGGTGGTGCGGGGAAGCTCCACCTCCAGCCCCTGGCTCAGCATGGGAGCCGTGATCATGAAAATTATCAGCAGTACCAGCATTACATCCACTATGGGAGTGACATTGGTCTGCGAAATATATCCTTTGCCCAGGGGATCGAAGTCCATGCCTTATTTTTCTCTCTTTTCCATCCAGGGCAGCTCTCTCTGGGCCCGGTTCAGAAAAGCACCGGCAAAATAAATAAGATCTGCCTGGATGCTGTTCAGACGTTCCCACAGTATATTATAGAAAATTGTGGCCGGAATGGCCACCACCAGTCCGAAGGCCGTGGTAATAAGGGCCTCGGAAATGCCCGGAGCTACAGTGGCCAGAGAAGCTCCCCGCTGCACGCCTATGGCGTGAAAGGCGTTCATGATGCCCCATACAGTGCCCAGAAGTCCGATGAGCAGGGAGGAGTTGGCGCAGATAGCCAGAAACGGCAGAGAAGAGGCGAGTTTTTTCAGGTGTGTGCTTACCCCCTGCCTCAGCACCCGGCGAACATTGTCTTCAGCGATGCGAAACTTGACGCTGGAGGAAAGCTGGCTCTGCTCCAGCTTCTGGATCTCCTTGAGGGCGGAAAAACCGATACGGTACAGGGGAGAATCGGCATCCTGGCGGACCTTTTTCATGGCCTCGGCCAGGTCCGACGCCCTGTCGAAAATCTGCAGCTGATTGCCTAAGTTCTCTGTGAACCGCCTGTAAGAAATAAATTTATATATTATAATGGTCCAACTGGACACAGACATTACCAGAAGAACCAGCATGATAAACTGGATGAGCAGCGAAGCCTGGGCCAGCATGCTCCAGAGCCCCTGCTCAGGAAGAAATATATCCATATAAAACCTCGATGGGTATTGTGCGCGTAAATTCTCAGGCTGGTTACAGGGCTTCCACTATGCGGGGCAAAGCGGTTTCGGCCGGTTCATCCAGCCGGATGTCCGAAATATTCTGGAAACTGGTCCGGCCCAGGTTGACCTCGATAACCCTGCCCCCCTGCTCCTTGACCCACCGCGGAAGAGTTCCGGCAGGCGCCACGTCCCCGGAAGTGCCGGCCACAAGCACCAGGTCCGCTGCCAGCACCAGGCGTCTGGTCTCTCGCAAGGCCTGTTCCGGAATCTGCTCCCCGAAAAAGACCACCCCCGGCCTGATCACCCCGTAACACTGGCTGCAAAGCCAGGGTATGTCATTTGTGGTTAATTCCAGCGCTTTTTGCTGATTATACTTTTTTTTGCATTTGTGGCAATAGAAAGTACCGGCCCCGCCGTGAAATTCTATAACTTGCCTGGAGCCTGCTCTCTGGTGCAGGTTGTCTATGTTCTGAGTAATGACGGCCTTTAAGTAGCCCATTTCTTCCATGCGGGCCAGGCTTTCATGGGCTGGATTGGGTTTTGCAGCGGAAATAACGCCGATGGCTTCCAGCAGAAATTCCCAGACCTGCAGCGGATTATTCTCCAGGGCCCAGTCCGAGGCCACTGCCTGGGGATCGTATCTGGACCACAGTCCTCCCGGACTTCTAAAATCCGGAATACCGCTGGCCACTGATATGCCGGCCCCGGTTAAAGCCAGCATGCACTCAGAACTGCGGATGGCTCCAGCTGCTTCCTGGTAGAGTTTTGCTCTGTTGGACATATGTTATTTTATTTCTTCCATGATGCTAAAGGCTGTGAACCCTGCCTGGTAATCCTTTGCGCCCGTTTTGTGCATAAAACCGCTCAATCCTGATTACCGCCTTTTTTTTCGGATTTTCTAAGCCTGAACAAGAGATCCAGGGAATTCTGTTCCGCCTGTTCATATTCCTGCAGATCCATGCCGGCACCCAGGGCGATTTTGCGGCGCATCTCCCTGTCTACCAGGTCTTCAGGGGCATGGGCGTCATTATTTATAACCAGCTTTGCTCCGTAGGTCCTGGACAGGTTGACCACGTGGCCGTTGGTGAGGCTGTGCCCTTTCCTGGTGGTGATTTCCAGGTACACCCCTTTTTCCGCCGCCAGTCTGACATCTTCCGGGGGTATAAGGCCCGGGTGAGCCAGTACATCAGCCCCGGCCCGGATGGCTGCATGATTGGTACCCGGTACCACCGGCTCCACGATGGTCTCCCCGTGGACCAGGACTATTTCGGCCCCCAGGTCTCGAGCTCTTTTAATTACGTTTTCCATCAAGGGAGGAGGCACATGGGTCAGTTCCACTCCCCCGAGAAGTTCTATCCCGGCATAAAGGGAGTAGTCTTTGACCACCTTTTGCTGGCTCTCAAGGATGTGCCGCAGATTGGAATCATCCACGTGATCGGTAAAGGCCAGACCGCGGTATCCGGCCGCTTTGGCCCGCCTTGCAAGTTCCGCTGGTATCAGTCCGCCGTCGCTGTAGACTGTATGGGTATGAAGATCTATCATTACTTACTCTTATATGACTTGTCCAGCCTGACTCACATCTTGTATTTTGTATCATCCAGGTTGAATTTCTCCAGTATCTCGGCCCACTTCTTGCTCTCTTCATCGTTCAGCACCACCTGGTAGTCGCCCTGATGCTCCTTCATGATGTCTTCAAGTATCTGCTGGCGAACCATGATGGGAACCTTGGCCCTCACCGCCATGGCAATGGCGTCCGACGGCCGGCTGTCTATGCGCAGGAGGTTTTCCTCCTGCTGCAGAACAAGCACTGCATAGTAGGTGGATTCCTTGATCTCGGTCACCTCCACGTGCAGCAGATGGACACCCAGATTATTCAATGTATCCAGGAAAAGATCGTGGGTCATGGGCCTGGGCATGCTCATGCCCTTGAGGGGTATTGATATGGCCATGGCTTCCAGGGCCCCGATCCAGATGGGTAGAATATACTTGTCCTCTTCATCCTTTAATATGACCAGGGGCATGTTGGTCTTTTCGTCCATGGCCAGTCCGAATATTTCCATTTTGATAAGCATTAGATCACCTCTCCGCTCAGGGAATG
>PWFB01000055.1 GCA_003553695.1 Desulfonatronospira sp. | reverse complement strand
CTTTAGGCCAGTAGTCAATGTCATAGGCGGGAAGCGTTGAGAAAGGATTCAAACGGGTACCCAGAGCCAACACAACATCGGCCTTAGAGATCAACTGCATGCCGGCTTTAGAACCGTTGTATCCCAGCGGGCCAGCAAAAAGAGGGTGACTGCCTGGGAAAGCATCATTGTGCTGGTAGTTGCAACAGACCGGGGCGTCCAGGCGTTCGGCCAAAGATACACTATCCTGGATAGCATTTCCTATTACGACACCCCCACCGTTTAGAATGACAGGAAATTTTGCCTTGGACAGCAGTTTTGCTGCTTCTTCAATAGCTTTTTCGCCACCAGAAGAGGGCTCGAAGTTAATAATCTCAGGCAATTCTATTTCAATTACCTGGGTCCAGAAATCTCGTGGGACATTAATTTGAGCAGGGGCTGATGCGCGTTTTGCTTTCATGATTACCCGGTTGAGAACTTCGGCCATCCGCGCAGGATGCCGAACTTCTTCCTGGTAGGCGACAATATCTCTGAAGATCTCCATTTGAGGCACTTCCTGGAATCCACCCTGTCCCATAGCCATGTTTGCCGCCTGCGGAGTAACCAGCAAGAGTGGTGTGTGGTTCCAGTAAGCAGTTTTAACAGGTGTGACAAAATTTGTAATGCCGGGACCGTTTTGGCCGATCACCATTGACATCTTACCTGAAGCACGGGTGAAGCCGTCAGCCATCATGCCGGCATTTCCCTCATGGGCGCAGTCCCAGAATGATATGCCTGCCTTGGGGAACAAGTCAGAGATAGGCATCATTGCTGAACCAATAATGCCGAAGGCGTTTTCGATTCCGTGTGCCTGCAGTACCTTCACAAAAGCCTCTTCAGTTGTCATCTTAATCTTGGCCATTCAATATCTCTCCGTTTGTTTAAAGGTTTAAAAAAAGAAAAACTTGTGAATTTCTTTGCAAGCAGTAAGCCATAGCTTTGCTTTTATACATAAATACTTGATATACTTGATAAATACCCAGGAAGAGCAAACTTGCGTAAACCTGTAAACTGTAAATGTTTGTTGACACAATGTTGACTAATCTTTACAATGTGTAAAACATACTTTTTTAGTCTAAAGGCAAAATAGGGCCTTGAAGCCTCCCTTGAAATGCATCTTTTTTCCTGACTAATTGTATAGTTGCATATGTAAGGCTTGTGCATTGATTTTATTTGAAAAAGAGGCCTTGGCGATTTAAACTTAAGTCACAGGCTGTTGGCAAGAAAGGGTGAAAATTATGGACAGAAATAATTTGATGGCTAGCATTTTAAACGTATTGCCGGCGGGCATTATGTTTTGTGACATGAACTGCCACATTAAGTTTATTAATGAAGAATATGCCAATATGCTTGGGAAAAATTCAGAAGACATTTTGGGCAAACATGTGAGAGATCTCATACCACAATCACGTATCCCGCACGTTATTGATACAGGAGAAAGCGAGTACAATGATCTATGCATTCTTCCAACCAAGGATGCTCAAAACAGTGCTATAGTCAACAGAGTAGTATTACGCTCTTCTGAAGGCAAAATGCTTGGCGTTGTTTCCCATGCTATATTTAATAGTGTATATGAATTACACCAGCTTGCTAAGAAGCATAATGAAAAGACAGCTCAACTTAATTACAAGATAAATGAATACCAACATCACATGAAGTCTGCGCTAACATATAAATATACACTTGACTCTATTTTAGGAAATAACCCCTCCCTTCAGGAACAAAAAGAATTACTGTCGTGTTATGCTGATGTAGACTCCCCGGTTCTTATTCTTGGTGAGACAGGTACAGGAAAAGAACTCTTTGCTCATGCACTCCACTCTGCAAGCAGTCGATACCAGGCACCATTAGTTACTATGAATTGTGCAGCAATTCCTAAAGAACTCTTTGAATCGGAGATGTTTGGATATGCTGGTGGTGCTTTTTCAGGAGCCCATAAAGACGGTAAGGTTGGCCTGGTTGAGCTTGCTGACAGTGGGACTTTGTTTCTAGATGAGATAGGTGACCTTGCGCTGGATGCTCAATCAAAGCTGTTGCGTTTCCTTGAAGACAAAACCTTCAGTCGCGTAGGTTCAGTTCATCCAAAGACAGTAGAATTTCGTTTGATTTGCGCTACAAATAAGGATCTGCAGCAAATGATTAAAAATGGAATGTTCCGGGAAGATTTGTATTATCGCATAAGTTCTTTGCAAATTAATGTGCCTTCTTTGAGACAGCGGGTGGAGGATATTCCTATACTTATCAAGCATTTTCTGAGAAATCTGGACCGCGAAGATCTATATTTTTTTCCAGATACAATGCAGATTATGATGTCGCATTCATGGCACGGAAACATTCGCGCATTACGCAATGCCATTACTCATATAGCAAGCATTTGTCCTGAAAAAAAAGTTGCTCTGCATCATCTGCCAAAATGGATGCTAACACAGATGGGTAGCTGGATAAATGATATAGAAAACAATAATTGTGTTGAAGATGATATTGAAAATTCAGCTGGAGAGTCGTTAACGCTTAACGAAATCGTTTCTAAACATGAGTCCGAGTCGCTAAAGAAACATCTTCGTGAATGCGGAGGCAACGTTTCGTTGACAGCTAAAAGACTGGGTACATCCAGAGCTACCTTGTACAGCAAATTTAAAAAGCTGGGTATTAATCACAAAATGGAGATGAAAAAAAATTAAAAGTCTTTTGTACTGGCTTTATCTGCTACATACTATATTTTACAAATATGATTAACCCTACTAGAAGACGGATGACAAAAAAATTATAGAGTTTCAAATAATTCGCACTCCAACCTCTGAATTACTCCAAAGCGCAACACTCGGTTCCGGGCGCTGGCCAATTACCCGGACGGCTTGGTTACCGCGGGATTCCTTAAGAAGTTTCAGAGCCTTATATTCCTCACCCCCTCCTGTCAGGCTTACCTGGCGCACCTGACCTCTGACTCCTGTCACGCGCCCTGCCACGCGCTTCGCGTTGTTCGCGTGACAAAAAACTTTTTGCAGGCGCATCCTCTTGAGCTCCAGGGAAGCTCCGGGAGTGTGAACCTCGTGCCCTGGAGCCTGCTTCAGGAAAGGGACTCCAGGTGCACGTTGTCCTGACTTCGGGCCAGGTTCATCATGGCTTCGGTAAATCCGGACTGGCTGAAGAAAACATAGTGTTTTTCAGAGCCGTCCGGCAAAAAAACGTTTTTTGCCTTTTCCATCAATTGCCGGT
>PWFB01000079.1 GCA_003553695.1 Desulfonatronospira sp. | reverse complement strand
TGTTTAACGGTTTTGATTAATCACGCCAAAGGCGTGACTACGTCGCTCAGATCCCGCACTTACTTTCTGGCAAATTTTGATTTAAAAATTGATCAGACATAGAAAAAGTAAGTGCGGGACCCAGTTTGCCGAACCCCCGGCCCCTGGCTTTTGTCCGCAGGTGCTGAATAGTTACCTCTTTTTTATGACGGGTTTTTATAAGTAAGTCTAACTCCTGATCTATCTAAGCAGATGAGCGACAGAAAGCCAGAACGAGTATTGACTCGTGTTCGGGGTAAACCCCGCGTATTGAATTTGATTTTTCGGTCAGAACCTGACATGCTGTTAATCTTTGATTTGGTTCCATACGTAAAAGTCTTGCTGGATGCTTAAAATGCAGGCTTTCTCCCGGATGAAACCAGTTAATCTCAACATGCAAATTCTTATCATAGCAGCACAGTCATGGTTCAACACATCAGCATCACCGCCACAGACATTCCGGATGCCTGGTTTCAGGCTCTTTATGCCATTATCGACTGCGGCCGGAAATATACTATCCAGCACGGCTCCATGGTGGGAGAGGAAAGACAGGAGTTTGATTTTGTCACCGTGCTCATCGATAATCCATACATGGAACCCTGGGACAGGATGCTGCCCCAGGTCCCGCCCCATCTGGGGATTCCCAACCCAGTGGAGAATGGTTACGTGGAGCAGTACATGCCCTATCTTATGTCCCCCCAAAAGGAGCCTGGTGAGGATTATACCTACGGCGAGCGTATATACCATCAGATGCTGTACTGGATTGAAAAATTCAATCAGACCCGGGCTACCAACCAGGCCATCCTGCAGGTGGGCAGGCCGGAGGATTATCAGTTAAATGACCCTCCCTGCCTGCGTCACATTGATATGCGCATCCGGGATGACCGGCTGATATTTTACCCCTATTTCCGGTCCTGGGACCTGTGGGGAGGTTTTCCGGCCAACCTGGCCGGCATTGCCGTGCTGCAGAAATATATGGCGGACAGTATCGAAGGTGTAAGCCCGGGTTCTATTCTTGCTTCATCCAAAGGCCTGCATATCTATGGCTATGCCGAGGAACTGGCCAGGATCAGGACCTGCAGAAAAGAAAACCCTTGAACTTCATAAACGCTTTTCAGACTTGTACGCTTATGCCTTTAGCCCCATCCATTTATAGATAAGTTTCAGATCAAGGCTGGAGCGGACCAGTTCTGCCAGGCGGTCCAGGGCCTGGTCAGGATTGTAGATGCAGCAGATGTGACCTTTGGGCTTCAGGCCTTTGCGGCTGCGCAGGCTGTCGATGAACCAGCGCCTGAATCCGTCGGCATCGAAAATCCCGTGCAGGTATGTCCCCCAGACCAGTCCGCTTTCGGAGATAATTCCTTCATTCTTACCGTCAGGCAGCTGCAGCAGCGGCCTTCCCCCCATGCGGCTGACTCCATGGTGAATTTCATAGCCCAGGACATTGAGTCCGGACTGTATATGGGTGGCCTCCATCCTGGTCAGGGTTTTCTTGTGGGCCATTTCCGTATAAATATCCAGAAGGGCGGCGGCCTGCACTTTCTGTCCCGGGGATTCCAGCTCAAAGGGGTCGCTTATTTCATTGCCCAGCATCTGCAGCCCGCCGCAAATACCGATTATCTCCACCTTTTTCTCAGAGCCAAGTCTGGACAGGGCAGCCTTGAGGCCGGTCTGCTCCAGCCAGGCCAGGTCCTGGAAGACGTTTTTGCTGCCGGGGATAATAACTGCATCCATTCCCTGCAGGTCGTGTGGGGAGCGGATTGTTTCCAGGCTTACGTCCGGTTCCAGGCGCAGGGCATCGAAATCGGTGAAGTTGCTTATGTGCGGCAGATCCACCACTCCTACCCGGACACTGTCCTGTGAGGGATCAGGATGCGCCTGCAGGCCTTCTTTCCAGCCCACTGAATCCTCATCAGGCAGATCCAGATTCTGTATGTAAGGCACCACACCCACCACGGGCCTGCCGGTGTGCTGCAGGGTCAGCTCAAAGGCGTTGCCCAGAAGGGAGGCATCCCCCCGGAACTTGTTGACCACAAAGCCTCGGATGAGTTTTCGTTCCCACTCGGCCAGCACCTCCATGGTCCCGGCAAAGGAGGCAAACACCCCGCCGCGGTCGATGTCCCCCACGATGAGGACCGGAGAGCGGGCGTATTCGGCCATGGCCATGTTGACTATGTCGTGACTTTTGAGATTTATTTCAGCCGGACTGCCGGCCCCTTCCAGGACCAAAACGTCAAATTCCCTGCCCAGGCTGTCATAGGCATCCCTGGCGGCCTGGAATGCCTTGGGCTTGTAGTCCACGTAACCTGTTGCACCCATGTTGCCCACTGCCTGACCGTTGATTATCACCTGGCACCCGGTCTGGCTGCTGGGCTTTAGAAGCACGGGGTTCATGCGCACGTCCGGCTCCAGCCTGGCTGCCTGGGCCTGGACCACCTGAGCCCGGCCCATTTCACCGCCCTGGCTGGTGACAAAGGAATTCAGGGACATGTTCTGGGATTTGAACGGCGCAGGCCGGTATCCATCCTGGAGCAGTATGCGGCACATGGCAGCGGCCAGGATGCTTTTGCCGGCATTGGAACTGGTGCCCTGAAACATGATGGCCGGCTGCTTTGACTGGGCCGGCCTGGGTGATTTTCCAGTGAGAACACTGTGCATGGCCCGGACAAGCATCTGGTTTTCCCGGGATGAGCGCACCGCCACCCGCACGTGTCTGTGGTCCAGACCCTGAAAATTGGAGCAGTCCCTTACAGCCAGGCCGTGCTTTTCAAGAAGTACTGCTGTTAGTTCTGAAGCTACAGGCAGGCGTTCATCCAGCCCCAGGAGCAGGAAGTTAGCCTGTCCGGGGTAGATTTTTATGCCTGGAATCTCACCCAGGCTTTGAGACAGGCTGTGGCGCTTCCGGGCGACATACTCCCGGGTTTTAAGCACAAACTCACGGTCCTGCAGGGCGCGAACCCCGGCGGCGTAGGCCAAGACGTTCACCGACCAGAAGGGCTTTATCCCGGAGACGGCCCGGACCACCTCCGGATCTGCCAGGGCCAGGCCCAGGCGCAGACCGGGCAGGGCGAACATCTTTGTCATGGACAAAAGGACCATGACATTGCCGGGACGGTTTTGCACCAGGCTGTCAAATCCGGGCACAAAATCACCAAAGGCCTCGTCCACTACAAACAGGCTGTCGGGAAAACCGGCAGCCAGGCTGCGTATCCCGGCTGCATCCACGTCCAGGCCGGTGGGGTTGTTGGGGCGGCAAATAAAGACCAGGTCCCGGCCCTGCAGATGGGGTACAAGCTCAGCCGGATCCAGGGCAAAATCCACGGCCTGGTCCAGGTTGAATCGTTGCACCTGCAGTCCTGCAGCAAGGCAGGCCCGGGCGTAATCAGCGTAGGTGGGTGCGGGTATCACGGCCCGCTTGAAATCCAAGGCCAGAGGGAGCAGGGATATGAGTTCGGCTGTACCGTTGCCTGCCAGGACCTCTTCCGGTGGGGTATTGTAGCGCCGGCAGGCGGCCTGGACCAGGTCGCAGACCCCGGGGTCGGGGTAATGGGCAGCCTTTTCCAGGGTAGTGCTTACCAGGGGGCGCAGCCATTCCGGAAATCCCAGGGGATTGATGCTGGCGGAGAAGTCCAGGATTGCCTCAGGGTTTAGCCCGGACCTGCGGGCCAGGGCCGAGATGTCGCCGCCGTGGGGTTGCTCATGGTAGATGCTCATGGGCTAGAATGCATGGGCGTTTTGGATGCCCACCTCTTCAAAGGTTTTTATATCCGCCAGTACCCTGGTGCAGGCATCCAGAATCTCCATGGCCAGGGCCGCCCCTGTTCCTTCTCCCAGACGCATTTCCAGGTCCAGCAGGGGGGTCAGCTCCAGGTAACGGAGCATGTACTCGTGCCCAACTTCCCGGGAGCGGTGCCCGGCAAAAAGGTATTTTCGGGCCAAGGGGCAGAGTTCACAGGCGATCAGGGCTCCGGCAGTGGAAATCAGGCCGTCGCAGATGACCGGGATTTTCCTGGCTGCCGCGCCGATTACCAGCCCGGCCAGGCCGCCTATTTCCAGCCCACCCACTTTGGCCAGTACGTCCATGGGGTCAGAAGGGTCGGGGCGGTTAAGCTCCAGGGCCTTGTTGATGACCCTGGCTTTTAGCTCCACTCCCTGCTGATCCAGGCCGGTGCCCGGACCCACCAGGTCCTTGACCGGCAGTGCGGAAAAAACGGCAATGATGGCCGAAGAAGGGGTGGTGTTGCCAATGCCCATATCCCCGGTTCCCAATAGATCCAGGCCCTGGCTGTCTGCCAGATGGTTAACAATGCTTATGCCGGCCTGGACAGACTCAGTTGCTTCTTCCCGGGTCATGGCTGGTCCCCGGGCCATATTGGATGTGCCCTTGCGAATTTTTCTGTGCAGGATGTCAAGTGCCGGATCAAAGTCGTGATTTACCCCCAAATCGGCCACCTGGACCCGGGCCCCGGCATGACGGGCCAGGACATTTATGGAGGCCCCTCCCTGTACGAAGTTGTAGACCATCTGGGCCGTAACCTCGCTGGGAAAGAGGCTGATCCCTTCTTCCACCACTCCGTGATCTCCGGCACAGGTGACTATGGTCTTTTTGTCAAGCCTGACGTCCATTCGACCGCAGATGGAGGCCAGTCGGGCCGCGGCCGGCTCCAGCCGGCCCAGGCTTCCGCGCGGCCTGGCCTGGTTTGCCAGGCGCTTAAGGGCAGCGGCTTTTATTTCCTGGTCCGGCTCGGTTATGTTCTGAATCGAGTGTTCCAGTAAAGTCATTGGTTTTCCTTTTGGTTTCCAGGTGACGATTATTTCAGTCTAAGAGGCATCCCGCTGACTACAAAGTATGCCTGATGGGCCAGGGATGAGGCCCGCTGGTTGACTCTGCCCATTGTGTCCCGGTACCTGCGCGAAAGCGGGTCCCCGGGAACCAGGCCCATGCCCAGCTCGTTACTTACCAGGAAGACATCGCAGGGCGGTTTTTCCAGCACGGAAAAAAGGTTCTCCAGTAGCGGGCAGGTATCTTCCTGCAGGAGGCTGTGGTGCATGAGGTTGCCCAGCCAGACAGTCAGGCAGTCCAGAACTGCAGCCTGGGTGTCCCCGGGGAGTCTGGACAGGGCTTGTGCCGGGTCCAGGGGTTCTTCAACAGTTATAAAGGACTGCCCGCGCTCCTGTTGGTGCTTCTGGATTCTCTGCTGCATTTCCGTATCCACGGCCTGGGCCGTGGCTATATACACCTTGCGCTGGTAGCTCTGCATCAGTTGCAGGGCAAAGGAGCTTTTGCCGCTTCTGCATCCGCCGCTGATGTATGTTGTCCGGTTCATTGTCTGGCCTTTTTTATGGCTTCCAGAGAACCCTGGAAATGTTTGCTGGAGAAGATCTCCAGGGGGACCACCAGGGGGGATGGGGACCTGGTGTCAAAAATATGCAGCAGTCTGGCCAGCAGGTCCTGGTCCATGTGTTGCAGGCCTACGTGATCCTGGCCCTCACTGTTGAGGGCATGCAGGTGAATTATCCTGGTATGCCCAAGCCACTTGTCCAGGCAGGCAGACAGGTCTTCGCCCCGGACCTGGAGGTGGCCAAGGTCCATGCACAAAGAAAAGCCCATCTCCAGCACCCAGGGCCAGATTAGCTCCTGGTCGTAGTCCAGGTTCTCGATACAGATAAGCGCGGGATCAATTTCCCGGGAAAGTTCCTCCAGGCTCTTGCGGCACTGCTCATGCCAGTCGGACAGGTGATTAATGTCCCCTGGAGGATCGCTCAGGTGCACTACCCAGCCCACTGGATTCAAGGGCTGCATGAGTTCAGTAATGTATTTCCAGGTGTCAACACAGTGGCGGCGCTGGTTTTCATTCCGGGAGCCCGGGGACAGATCCAAAGGCAGGTGCACGGTGTAGCTCAGGCCGGAATCCGCAGCCACAGACTGCATCCGGCGGACCTGGGAGGCATCCGGGATACTGGATTGTTCCGCGGATTCAAACAGGATCAACTCCACATCATCCACCTTGTCCTGGAGATAATACAGATTGGGCAGGATGTGGTCCGGGATGATGTAAGAGGTGGTTCCCAGCCGCCAGGTGGAATTGGATTTTAATATCAATAAGTCCTCCTTAATGCCCCGAATATACGGGGGATTATCAGGCTGCCAAAGCACATATGGCGCAAAGGGCCGCAACCTCTACCACCTCGGTGGCTGTGCCCACAGTGTCTCCGGTGATGCCGCCGATTTTTTTCATGCACCACAGGCTGAAAATAAATGCCGCCGCAGTGCCCAGGATCAGGGCGGCTATTCCGGGGATACCGACAAAAAGGGAGGCGATACCTGCAAAGCCAAGCACCCAGTATATGTCTGACCTGCGGCGGCTGTTAATAAAAATGGAAGCCAGTCCGCCGCTGGATCGGGCGTAAGGCAGCAGGGTCATGCTGCATACCTGGGCTGTCCGGCCGAGGATGGGGGCCAGGACCAGGGCCTTCCAGGCCATGCCCGGAGGCATGGAGGCCAGAGCGGCCCATTTTAGCCCCAGGATGGCAAAAAGGGCCACCACGCCCATGGTGCCAACGTGGCTGTCGCGCATGATATCCAGGATCCTGTCCCTGGATCTGGCGCTGAAAAAACCGTCCGCAGTATCAGCCACCCCGTCCAGGTGCAGAAACCCGCTCAGGCCGGACAATACCAGAACCCCTACCAGGGAGGCGGCCAGAGGCGGCAGCCCCAGAAGCAGGGCCAGAGCAAAGGCAAGACCTGCACCCACGCCTATGAGCAGTCCGGCTGCGGGAAACCAGGGCATGGCCCGCCCCAGGGCCTGCTGGGGGACATGACTGCCGGCAGGTATGACCGTCAGAAACTGCAGGGCGGCAAGAAGCGGCTGCAGGGATTTCATTTTTCCTGTCCCGGCTTGGATATAATCAGGGTCCAGTACCTGGGTTCCTGGCTGCAGAGCTCTTTTACATCCTGAAATACCTCCTGGTCCTGGAAGCCACAGCGAACCACCCCCACTGCCGTCTTCATCCGGCCGCTTTCATCCAGGGCCTCACAGATGTCCGTGATATTCTTGTAGGCCTTGAGAAAGACCACGTTGTCCACCCTGGAGGACATCTCCCGGAGCTTGTCTCCGCCCTGGACTCCCGAGAGCAGGAGCAGGCTTTCCTCGCCTTCCACCAGGGTGGTGTTAGTGGCGGCAGCCGCAGCCTGAAAGGATGTGATGCCGGGGACGGTTTCGATGCGGATTTCCGGGGCGCTGGATTGCAGACACTGCATGAGGTAGCCGAAAGTGGAATAGGTCAAGGGGTCTCCCAGGGTGAGAAAGGCTGCGTCCTTGCCCTGGTTCAGCTCAGCCAGGATGGTGTCTACGTGCTCAGACCAGGCCTTAGAGGCCACTTCCTTGTCCATGGTCATGGGAAAGGGCAGTCTGTGGATTACGGTATCCCGGGGAAGATATTCCCTGGCGATGTTTACGGCCAGGCTGTGGTTGTTTTTGCTGGAAGAGGCGCAGAAGATAACGTCCACTTTTTTGAGGATTTTGATCGCCTTGACGGGTATCAGTTCCGGGTCACCAGGCCCCACTCCTATACCGTAGAGCTTTCCCTGTCTGTTATTCATTGGTTTTCCTTTGCAATTTACTTTCCTTGAGCATGTTTCAGTTGTGTATTTTGCGGTATTCATCCAGCTTGCTGCGCACCTCTGCATCAAATATATCTGGATACATGTGTCCGCCCACTTCATGTATGCCCTGTAGAAGGCGCATGGTGGGCCTGGAGACCAGGACT
This sequence comes from Desulfonatronospira sp., assembly GCA_003553695.1. Classification (GTDB taxonomy): domain Bacteria; phylum Desulfobacterota; class Desulfovibrionia; order Desulfovibrionales; family Desulfonatronovibrionaceae; genus Desulfonatronospira. The sequence goes on along the minus strand of PWFB01000079.1, from coordinate 6,532 downwards.
TCGTCAACAGCATGCACCTGATCCCGGGAAACGGCCTGCACCAGGTGCAGTCCCGGGCGTTTCTTGATGTTTTCAGGGCTGGCCTGGTTCATAGGGCCGTGCTGGGAAAGGTACACCTGGACCTGGTCCGCCCTGGACAGAAGTTTTTCCTGCCCGAAGTCCGCAATGTTTGTGCCGCGCACCTGCCGGGCATCGGGGGCTATGTTTTGGCCTCCTGCGGCCTCAAGTACGAGTATGGGCATGGAGTCAGGGGTAAATGTCTTTAACTGCTCATGTATGGATTCGAAGAACACGCCTTTTTTGTCTTCCAGGTGAGAGGTCAGGTCCCGGGCGTATTCCAGTCCGGCCATGAAATTTTCCCGCATCTGCCGGGCCTCTTTTTCTTTTCCGGTGAGAATGCCCAGTATCTCCCAGTAGATAAACATTTGCTCTTTGCTGCCGGGCTGCAGGGAGACCACAGTGATTCCGGAGCGCTCCAGGGTGTCCATGAGCCTGGGATAGGCCCAGTCGATCATGGGCCGTACCAATACCAGATCCGGCCTGTGGGCCAGGATTTTTTCCGGGCCTTCCTGGTAGGAGAAAGACGGTCTTTCCAGGGCCTGGGGAGGGTAGCACTCGTTCATGCCCACTCCGATTACTTCCCGGTCCAGTCCCAGGGAAAAGAGATTTTCAGTATGTGCGCCATATAAAGAGATAATGCGCTCAAAAGGTTCATCCACCTGGATGGTTCTCCCCCCCTGGTCCTGGATGCTTTTTTGCTCCAGGATCTTCATTTCCGAGGCCAGGGCCTGGCCTCCAGAGTACATAAGGGCCAGAAAGGTGCAGAATAAGGTAAAGGCGATTTTAAGCTTCATAAACCGGTAGCTGATAAAATTTTTGCAAGTGTTCACTATAATAATTATGTGTTCCAGTGGTCCGTGGATTCGGCAAGCTGGACGTAAAAACTTGCTCCAAGGAATAGTAAATCAAAACCTATACACGGGAGTGAAAGCTAGAATACTTCCTACAATATGCTTTGCATTAAGTTCGGTGTGTTACGGTTTTGATTAACTCTTCCTACGTCGCTCAAACAGTTTACGTCCAGTTTGCCGAACCCACGGACCCTGGCTAATCTCCCTCAGGTGGTGAAAAGTTACAAAATCTTTAAGCGCACAGAGCTTTTAAACCTTGAATACCACCTGGGTGGACTGTGCATAATCGTCGAAATAGACCTTGGCCCTGACGTCAAAAACCCGCTCCAGGTTTTCCGGGGTGAGCACTTCCGTGGTCGTGCCATGCAGCAGGATGCGTCCCTGCTTGAAAAAAATAATGTGGCTGCAGAAGGCAGCTGCCAGGTTGATGTCCTGAAATACTGAAAATACAGTGGTCTGGTCCTGAAGGTTTTTTTCCCGTACCAGGGACAAAAGATGCAGGCCGTGCTTTATATCCAGGCTGGCTGTGGCTTCATCCAGAATGAGCACCGGCGTGTCCTGCACCAGTGCCCTGGCGAAAACCACCCGCTGGCGCTCGCCGCCGCTCAGTTCCGTGACCATCCTGTCCTGGAATTTTTCCAGCCCGGTCTTTTGCATAACCTCCCGTACGATATCCAGGTCCCGGCTGCCTGGGGATGCAAAACGCGGCAGAAAAGGATACCTGCCCATGAGCAGCACCTCCAGGACCTGGAAGGGAAAGTTCAGCCGGTAGTCCTGGGGCACCAGGGCCATTTCCTTAGAGATCTGTTTCCTGGAATATGATCCCAGGGGGCGGCCCTGATATTCTATTCTGCCCTGCTGCGGCACCCTGTGCCGGATGAGCAGGTCCAGCCAGGTGGACTTGCCGCTGCCGTTGGGACCCAGGATGCCGTATATCCTGCCCGGGGGCAGGTCAATGCTGATATCTTCCAGGATGCTGGTTCCGCCCAGGGAAAAATGTACGTCTTGCATGCAGAAGGCCATCATTTACACCCTGAACTGCATCTGGCGCTTGCGGAAGATATAACAGAAAAACGGCCCGCCGATGAGGGCTGTAAGCACCCCTATGGGCACTTCCGCCGGAAGCATGGTCCGGGTCAGGGTATCCGCAGCCAGCAATAGCACGGCCCCGCACAAAAGGCTGACCGGCAAAAGGCTTCTATGTTCCGGACCGGTGAGGGAGCGCATCATGTGCGGCACCAGCAGGCCCACAAATCCGATTATCCCGGAAATGGATACACAGACTGCAGCCACCAGGGAGGCTGTCACCAGCAGGATGATCCTGAGCCTGGTGGTGTCTACGCCCAGGGAGGCTGCAGCCCGGCTGCCCAGGCAGATGAGATTGATGTCCCTGGAATAGAACATGAAAACCATGAATCCGAAAAACACCATGGACGCAGTCAGAATAAGTTCCGGCCAGGTGCTGGAAGCAAAGCTGCCCATGAGCCAGAATATGATCACCGAGACCCTCTCCTGGGCCAGGTACTTGAACAGGCTGATGCCTGCCGAGAGTATGGCGCTGACTATCACTCCGGACAAAATGAGGTTGTTGGAGGACAGCCCTCCGGCCGTGGCCGAGAGATAGACCACGAAGAGCAGGGTCAGGCATCCGGCGATAAAAGCAAAAAGGGGCAGGGTGTACAGCCCCAGAAACTGCAGGTTGAACAGCAGCACCAGAGAAGCTCCGAAGGCCGCTCCCGAGGAAACTCCCAGGGTATACGGATCAGCCAGCGGGTTGAGCAGAAGTCCCTGGAATATGACTCCTGCCAGGGCCAGGCCCGCGCCCACGACGGCGGCGGTGAGCACCCTGGGCAGCCTGACCTCGAAAATTATCGTATATACCAGCGGGTCTGCCTGGAGTAAAAGCTCCTGCTGCCCGGTGATCTTGTAAAAGAGCATTTTAAAAGTGGTGGACAGAGGGATCTGAACGTAACCCATGCTCACCGAAGCGATAACCATGCCCAGGAGCATAAATCCCAGGGTGATAAGTAGTATTGATGTCCTTATGCGCATAAAGGATTTAATTGACTGCCTGCTGTGCCTTAAAACAAAAAATCCCCGGGCCGATGGTGTCGACCCGGGGATGTCCCATTTTCATCCTCGGCATCATTAGGTTTTGCCAGCCCTCCAGACTTGCTTAAGCTCAAAAAGTTCAGGCAGGTCTTCTGACTCCCGGATCAGTCTACTTGCCGCGCCTTCCCACCCCGCACTTACTTTTTTATGGAAGTTTTTTCCTTGAAGAAAAAAGTAAGTGCGGGGCAGTGGCCAATATGCGGTTTTGGTCCCCGGTTACAGCGGTGGGTCCGTCCCTGACTCGCACAGGGTTCCCTGTTAGGTGCAAAGCACACCTGAACCATATATGATGTCATTTGCAATGCAGCAGGCACAAACCATGTTGCCGCCTGCTCCAATTAATATATCCTGATATCTTTAACAGCAGGTGAAGTCAAGAAAAGGAGTCAGTCCAAAATATGTCCAGACAACATTAGATTAAGGGCAAACGTCTAAGGGCGGATCATAAGCTTTGATGGGAGGTCGCTTAATCCTTTGGGTTTTCTGTCACCTGCTTTCCAAGTGAAACAGGGTTGCCGCAGTTAACTGCAAGAAAGTCAACCGAGCAATCCTCTGGGGTGTTTCAATGGGGTCTTTTGCGTCCTTCCTTTGTGCCTGCTGTATTCATCTGTTATTTTATTATTTCCCATGCCCCGTCATCCCTGCGGCAGGCTGTGCCGTAGGCTTTCTCGGTTTCTCCCCCGATCTGGACTTCAGTGGTGTATTCCCGGCAGTACCGTCCGTCGTCCCTTTGAAATGTCTGAGTGGGGGTAACAGCGTATGCGGTCTGTGTATCGGGGTTGCGCCACTGGGAAGTTGTCCCGGTGGGTTTGGTCTCCAGGGCCTGGTTCATGTTGCGCCGGTCCATTTCATCCATGCGGTCCAGATAGCTGCCCACATATCCTCCAAGAGCAGCTCCCAGAAGGGTTCCACCGATAATGGCTGCGGTCTGACCCGTGCCTTTGCCGATCTGTGATCCGATAACTCCCCCGCCGATTCCGCCCAGGGCGGCCCCGCCCACGGTGTGTTTCTGAGTTGTGCAGCCCACCAGGAGCATGGCTGCCAGGGTCAATACAACAAAATAACGCATAATAATATCCTCCAGGGGTCTTAAAGTTGATACAAGGCCTCTTGTTAAAAACAAGTATCGCTTTAATTATTAATATAGCTCATGCGGGGAAGAAAGGCAATGAGAATCTGCAAATTACACTGTTCAAAAAGTTTATTGTCCCGGTTTCAGTCCATAATCTGTCTGGTCTTGGTGATGTGCATTTTTTCTTGGGCCACGTCTGAAAAAATGTTCTGCAGGATAAAAAGCGGGCTTAAATAGTCCTTTTCCCAGGTAAAAACCACTCTAAGGCAGCTTTTCTCCCAGTGGGAATGTTTGTGGTATGAGCAAAGGTCTTTTGTGGAGAGTCCTTTTTTAGTCTGTTTTTGAACCAGGAACTCAGGCGCGGACCTGTAATTTTTCCAGGTTGTCATCCCCTGCTGGAGCTTTTCTGGGGCCAGGTCGAATTCCACCAGAAATTCTTCCTGGATGGACTGGGGCTGCCTGCGGCCATGGCTCAGGTGTTCAAGGGCAAAGGCGTGCATGCCCCGGGGCAGTTCAGGGTTGAGGCTGTTCAGAAGATGACTGCTGTCCAGGTGTTTTCTCAGGTAAATATTGTACCATTCCGCCAGGCTGGATACACCCACAGGCAGGGCCCGACCGAAGGTTATTACCGGGGCGGGCCTGAAGCCCCTGGAAAAGCTGAGGGGCCAGCCTGCCCGGCGCATGGCCCGCTCCAGCAGGGACTGCAGATCCAGCTGGCTTAAGTAAATGCACAGCCCGGTCTTTTTATACCAGATGCGCAGGTGGGCGCTTTTGGGGCTTAGGTCTTTCTGTTCCAGGACGTTTGATTCATTAATATCTTCAGGTTCATGTTCCTGGTCCCGGAAATCCCGGTTGAGGACGTTGGAAATGGATGGGGCCTGGTTGACTTTTCGCAGGCAGGAGGGCCTGGATTTTCTGTCGCAGACACCGCACATGCGGCAGACGTGATAGCGGCAGTCCTTGCTGGTCCTGGCCTGATGTCCCCTTCTGGATTCGGTCAAAAGGTATCTTCGCTCCATGCCGCTTTGCAGGTGGTCCCAGGGCAGTGGTTCATCAGTGTCCCTGGCCCGCAGATAAGTATCCGGGGAGAGACCGCTCTTATCCATGATATCCAGCCAGGGCTCAAGACGAAAACAGTCGCTCCAGCTGGTAAAGGTCTCACCCCGGGCGTAAGCACTGGCCACCACTTCCGAGAGTTCCCGCCCTCCCCTGGAAAATATCCCTTCCAGAAGACTCATCTCCGGGTCGTGCCACTTGAGGTTCAGGGCTCTGCTGGTCTTGAACAGGTCTTTTAAGAGAAAGATCTTTTCACGTATTTCTGACAGTTGAGCCTGGCGCTCCCATTGAAAAGGAGTATGAGACTTGGGCACAAACGGGGCCACCGAGGCGGTGACCTGGGGCTTTATTTTCCGGGAACGCCCGGTTTCCAGGACCCTTTGGCAGAGATCCCTTATGCCTTTTAAATCATCATCAGTTTCAGTGGGCAGCCCTACCATGAAATAGAGCTTGACCCCTTTCCAGCCCAGATCAAAGAGGTGACCGGTGTGCTCCAGGAGCTGTTCTTCCGTGATGCCCTTGTTGATGACCTGGCGCAGCCGCCTGGTTCCGGCTTCCGGGGCCAGAGTTGCCTGAGTTCTGCGTATGCGGGACATGAGCTGCATAAGCCTTTCATTGACTGAACCTACCCGCAGGGACGGCAGGGCCATGGCCACCTGTTCCTGCTGGCAGCGGGCAAAGCTCCTGGTGAAAAGTTCCTCCAGGGCGGAGAAGTCCCCGCTGCTAAGAGACAGAAATGAAAGTTCTTCCAGGCCGGTGGCCAGAAGCCCCTGCTGGACATCCTCCAGGATGCGCGTAAGACTTCTTTCGCGCACCGGCCGGTATATGCTTCCGGCCTGGCAGAAACGGCACCCCCGGGTGCAGCCCCGGGCGATTTCAATGCTCAAACGGTCGTGAATGACCTTTCCGTAGGGCACAATCTGCCGGGTGGGAAAGGGGACCTGGTTGAGATCGGCCACCAGGCTTTTAGTAACCTGCCTGTAATCCCGCTGCAGCGGGGTAAGGGGCAGCCCGGGACCTTTAAAGAATCCGGGAACGTACACCCCGGGGAGGTTTTTTATGGCCTGCAGCAGGTCCTGCCTGGACATGCCCTGCTGCCTGGCAGTTTTGACCTTCTGCAGGATGTCCAGGATAACTTCTTCGCCGTCGCCAAGAACCATGAGGTCAAAAAAGTCAGCCACAGGCTCGGCATTGAAGGTGGCTCCGCCACCGGCAATGACCAGGGGGTGAGACCCGCTTCGCTCGTAAGTCTTGAAAGGGAGTCCGGCCAGGTCCAGCATATACAGGATGTTGGTATAGCAGAGTTCGTGGGTCAGGCTGAAGGCCAGAATATCCAGTTCCCCCAGGGGGGTGTCGGATTCCAGGGTGCAAAGAGGAGTGT
>PWFB01000199.1 GCA_003553695.1 Desulfonatronospira sp. | reverse complement strand
TTGAGGGCCAGGGACCTTTTGTCCAGGGCCGACGTGGTGGTCTACGACTACCTGGCCAACGAGGCCTTTCTGAAATTCTGCAGAAAGGATGCAGAACTTATCTACGTGGGCAAGAAAGGCGGCGATCATACCCTGAGTCAGGAGGGCATCAACCAGCTCCTGGTGGACCGGGCCGGCAGCGGCAAGGATGTAGTCCGGCTGAAAGGCGGAGACCCTTATGTATTCGGGCGCGGTGCCGAAGAAGCCCAGGAACTACTTCAGGCCGGCATAGACTTTGAAGTCATCCCCGGAGTGACCTCGGCCGTGGCTGCTCCGGCCTACGCCGGAATCCCCCTGACTCACCGCAGATACGCTTCTTCAGTCTCTTTAATCACTGGACACGAAGACCCGGATAAGCCTGAAAGCGCCCACAACTGGGCCAGCCTGGCCACCGGCACCAGCACCCTGGTCTTTTTCATGGGCGTCAAAAACCTGCAGCACATCAGCCAGAGCCTCATCCAGGCCGGCATGGACCCCCAAACCCCTGCGGCCCTGGTTCGCTGGGGCACCACCTGCATGCACAGGTCCATGGTCTCCACCATACAGGACATTCCCTGCCAGGCAGTGGAGCAGGGCTTCAAGCCCCCGTCCCTCCTGGTGGTGGGACATGTGGTCCGCTTAAGAGATGAGCTCAACTGGTTTGAAAAGCTGCCCCTCTTAGGCAGAGGAGTGGTGGTCACCCGGGCAAGGGAGCAGGCCAGCGGCCTGCTGGAGAAGCTCCGGGAACTGGGTGCCTGCTGCTATGAGTTTCCCACCATAGAGATCCAGTCCCTTCCTGATTATTCAGATGTACAAAAGGCCATTTCCTCCCTGTCAGGTTATGACTGGCTGGTGTTCACCTCTGTCAATGGAGTGCTTTATTTCTGGGAGGAACTGGAACGGGCCGGCCTGGACTCCCGGGCCCTGGGAGGCAGGATGGTGGCGGCAATTGGCCCGGCCACAGCCCAGGCCCTGGAACAACGGGGCATCCGCCCTGATTTTATTCCGGACAAGTATGTAGCCGAATCCGTGGTCCAGGGGCTTTTAGACCTTGGAGTGCAGGGCAAAAAAGTACTCGTCCCCCGGGCGAAAGTGGCCAGGGAGGTCCTGCCTCAGGAACTTGAAAAGGCAGGCGCGGATGTTCATGTCCTGCCGGTTTACCAGACCGGACTGGCCCAGCAAAGCGGCCAGGGCATCCTGGAAGCCTTGCAGGAAGGCAGTATCAGTTATATTACCTTTACCAGTTCCTCCACAGTGGAAAACTTCTTTTCCCTGGTTCAGCCCGGTGAGGTGGCCAGGCACCAGGATCAGGGCCTAAGACTGGTGTGCATCGGCCCGGTAACAGCCGGGACCCTCAAGGGTTTCGGGCTGGAAGCTGACATTGTCCCTGAAGATTATACCATTCCCGGTCTGGTGAATGTCCTGCTGGAAGATGCAGGCAAAAATGGGGTATAACCCCTGGTTTCTGCAAAGTCCGTTGACAGACAGGCCCGGGTCAGCTAACATTTCAGGCAAAATCCACAATGGAGAACAGCTATGGGACTGCCAGAACCCAGCAATGAACAGGAATTTACTTACCGGGATTATCTGCACTGGCCCCCGGACAAGCGCCTGGAGATCATTTACGGCACTGTTTACGACATGACTCCGGCCCCGCTGATAATTCACCAGCAGATCCTTCTGGGGCTGGCCCGGCAGATTGATGAAGCTCTCGAAAACTCCTCCTGCCGGGTACTGCCGGCCCCTGTGGACGTACTTTTGCCCCGCGGCCTGGAGGACGACGAGGAAACCGACACCGTGGTCCAGCCCGACCTGGTCATCGTCTGCGATCCAGACAAGATCCGGGATAAAAACATCCGCGGCGCACCGGACTGGATAATTGAAATCGTCTCCCCGTCCACCGCCGGGCATGACCAGATACGCAAACGCGAGCTCTACGAAAAGAGCGGAGTCAGTGAATACTGGATAGTTCACCCATCTGACGGCCTGGTCATCGCTTACAGGCTGCAAGATAATGCATATGGCAAGCCGGAAGTGATGGAACTCAAGGACACCACCCGCTGCCAGGCCGCACCCTCGGTTTCAGTGGACTGGGACCGGGTAATGCGGCGTCTGCGTGAAGAGGGAAACCAATAAAAAATAACACCTTGAAATACAATAATGTCATACAAGATAGCTGTACTCATATCCGGCTCAGGGTCCAACCTGCAGGCCATCATTGACCGTATAGAACAAAACGTTCTGGATGCCCGCATTACCCGGGTCATAAGCAATAAACCCGGAGTCTTTGGTCTGGAGCGGGCCGAGAGGCACGGCCTGTCCACCACTGTTATTGAGCACAAAGACTACCCTTCCAGGGAAGAATTCGACGCAGACTTAGTGAAAGTCATCCAGGACAGCGGTGCTGACGGCGTAATCCTGGCCGGATTCATGCGCATCATCACCCCGGTCTTGATAAACGCCTTTCCCGGCAACATTTTGAACATCCATCCCAGCATCCAGCCGGCCTTTCCCGGAGTACACGCCCAGAAGCAGGCTGCAGAATACGCAGTCAAGCTCTCCGGGTGCAGCATTCATTTTGTGGATGAAAAAATGGATCACGGTCCCATCATTATCCAGGGCGCGGTGCCAGCCCTGGCCGGGGACGATGAAAAGTCCCTGGGCTCGCGCATCCTGGCCCTGGAACACCGGATCTTCCCTCAGGCCGTACAATGGCTGGCCCAGGACCGCCTGGAGATAACCAGCCGCACCGTAAACGTCCTCAACGCCCCCTCGCCTGCCGTAGTGCAAGCGGACACTTATCCCGCCCTGGTCAGCCCCGGACTGGAAGACGGATTTTAGATTAGCCAAACCCCAAGCACCAAGCATAAGATTGAAAGAACTTCTCCCTTTTCTACCCAGACCCAGTCACTATCTTGGCCAGGAAGTCAACAGCGTGCACAAAAACAGGCGCAGTGTATCTGTGCACATGGGCCTGGCCTTCCCCGATGTTTACGAAGTGGGCATGTCCTACCTGGGCCAGAAGATACTTTATCACCGCATCAATGACCAGGATGAGTACTACGCCGAAAGGGTCTTCTCCCCTTCCCTGGAAGCGGCCAGAATCATGCGGGAACAAAACACTCCTCTTTGCACCCTGGAATCCGACACCCCCCTGGGGGAACTGGATATTCTGGCCTTCAGCCTGACCCACGAACTCTGCTATACCAACATCCTGTATATGCTGGACCTGGCCGGACT
>PWFB01000085.1 GCA_003553695.1 Desulfonatronospira sp. | reverse complement strand
TTGAATCAGGTTCAGTGTTTTACGGTTTTGATTAACGCTTCCTACGTCGCTCAAACAGTTTACGCCCAGTTTGCCGAACCTCCGGACCCTGGCTTTTCATTCGCAGGTGCTGAATAGTTACATTTTATTTAACTACCGACGTATAAGGGAGTATTGATATGCTGGATATAATGCGCCGAAATGCACAGTCCTGGATTGTCAAGGTGCTGTTTGCCGTCATCGTGATAGTATTTGTCTTCTGGGGAGTGGGCAGCTTTACCGATGACCAGAGGGAGACCCTGGCCGTGGTCAATGGCGAGCCCATATCCATACAGGAGTTCGCCAGGGCATATGAAAGTACGGCTCATTCCATGCGGGAGCAGAATCCAGGGCTCAGTCGCGAGGACATGCGTTCCATGCAGCTGAGGGAACAGGTGTTCAACCAGATGTTGAACTCAAAGCTGCTGGTTCAAAAGGCAAATGAGCTGGGACTGTCTGTCACCCGGGAGCAATTGCAGCAGGAGATCACCAGTCTTCCTGCCTTTTTTGGCCAGGACAACAGGTTTGATCCCCAGCGCTACGAACAGGTGCTGCGTTCCCACAGGCTGACGCCGTCGCAGTTTGAACGGGATTTCAGGCATAACCTGCTTATGGAGAAGATGGAAAATTATGTGTCTTTGCCTGCAAAACCCAATGAGCAGGAGGTGCGGGAGTTCTTCAATTATGTACAGGCCCGGGCAAAGATAGACTACAAGCTTTTTGATGCGGATGAATTCCAGGACAAGGTGAGCATTACCCAGGAGCAGATCCAAGAGTACTATCAGGAAAATCAGGACAGGTTTATGGAACCGGAAAAGATCAGGATAGCCTACCTGGAGCTTTCCCCCGATGCCCTGGCCCTGGCACAGAGCGTCTCCAGGGAGGAGATCGAGGCCTACTTTCAGAGCTATTCAGATGAATTTGAGCAGCTGGAAGAGGTCAAGGCCAGGCATATACTTATCGAGGTGGAGGAAGATGCTCCGGAGATGGAACAGGAGCAGGCCCGGGAAAGGATTGATCAGATTCTGGCAGAGCTGGAAATGGGTCGGGACTTTGCAGAACTGGCCAGAGAACACTCCCAGTGCCCCAGTGCAGCAGAAGGGGGGGATCTTGGCAGGTTCGGCCGCGGCCAGATGGTTGAGGCCTTTGAAGAAGCGGCTTTTGATCTGACCCCAGGGGAAGTCAGCTCTCCTGTACAGACCAGGTTCGGCTGGCATCTTATCAAGGTGGAAGAATACGTGGAAGCTGCCAGCCCGGAGCTTGAGGAAGTGCAGGACGAGATCCGCAGAAAGATCGGCAGGGAAAAGGCCGCTGACCAGATAGGGGATTATGCGGACGATGTCCTGGAAATAGTGGTGGCCGGAGGCAGCCTGCAGGAAGCTGCCGACAGTCTGGGCCTGAAACCGGGGGAAACGGATTATTTTTCCAGGGAGCAGGGTCCTGAAGAACTGGATCTGCCCGGAGAGGCCCTGGATCGGCTTTTTAATCTCATGGAAGGCGAGGTCACCGAATCTCCAGTCATGCTGGACAATGGATATCTATATGCAGAGAAAACCGGGGTGAGGCAGGCCAGGAGCCTGGATATGGAAGAAGTCGAGGAGGAGATAGTCCGGGAACTTACCCGGAAGAAGTCCAGGAAACTGGCTGAGAAAGCAGCCCAGGACAAGCTGGACAGGATCCTGGACGGGGAAATTGATGCCGATGAACTGGAGCTCAGCAGCAGCGAGCCTTTTGACAGGCAGGGATTTATTCCCGGGCTGGGCATGAATCCGCGGCTTGCGGAACAGGTCTTTGTCCAGGACGAGGGAAGCTGGCTGCCCGGGGTCCAGTCCACTGATGCGGGCTATGTCCTGGCCCGGGTGAACGAGCATGTTGAGCCGGACACGGAACAGTTTGAACAGGAAAAGGACCGCTGGATGCAGTCATATGCCCAGATGCAGAGACAGCAGCTTTTCAATTCATATATTACCATGCTTCGCTCCAGGGCAGACATCAACATGGTCCGCCCGGAGGTGCTGCAGGAATGATTATCTGAGCGTCAAGGGGAAATAATCCCTTTGTCCAGTAAATACTGTATGGCTTCCTGAGCCCCGGTGAGAACTTTCTTCTCGTCGGGGCCTTTTTGCACTATGGTCACGGGCACTCCCCTGAAGCCATGGGCCTGAAAATAGGACCTGGCCTGATGGATTGTTTTATGCAGATGTACGGGAATTTCCACGTCCGGCGTATGAGGGTGCTGTTCCATGAGCAGGATCTCATGAAACGGGTTTTTATCCGAAAGGTCCATCTGTTTCAGGGCTGCGATTTTTTTCAGGTCTTCCGGATCAGTGTCCAGGGGGATGAAGTGCCATGAATAGTCAAGGGGTGCTGCCCCTTCCCGGGCCAGGTGCAGCATGACTTCGGTGCAGTGAGGGCAGTGCAGGCTGAAGAAAAAATGAAACCTGGGCCAGTCTTCAGCCCCGGGATGGGACCACTGGATTGCAGCTGCGTTTTCCAGGTCCGGAGTGTCTGTTGCATTGGTGGCCGGGGGCTGCAGGATTCCTCCGGCTGCACCGCCGGCAATCCATACAGTCATTCCCAGTATGAACAAAAAGGCCTTTTTGCGCACCAGGGCAAAAAGGGCCAGGATGACAAAAAGGGAAACAGCCACTATAATGCACATAAGACATGGTTCCTGAATGACCAAAAACTGAAATCCCATCAAACTTCCGTCAAAGGACAGAGCGCCTATGATCATAATGGTCACCAGTCCCCACAACCAGGCCCGGTTGTAGCGCCGGGCAAAAAAGTACATCAGCCAGAGAGCCAGCAAAAAGACAAAGCCCAGGAGGACCAGGTTTTCTTCACCGATGCGCACATATTCTCCCACTATAAGACACCCTTCGGTGGGGCAGATGCTTACCCCCATGGTCCGGCGCACAATAAGGTCTATCCCCAGGCCCAGGGCGGCCAGCAGAAGTGCCGCATGCAGCAGAGGGACGCTCCAGGCATAACTTTCCTGCCTGTCTGCTTCAGTGTTTTTCTTTTTCTTTTTTTTCATCCCTGCACCTGTATTTAGTTTCCATCCGGAAATTCTTTGTTTCCGGATGTTGAAACTGATGGTTTTCTTTCCGGAAACGTAATTATTCACCAGGGTCCGTGGACTTTGCAAACAGGACGTAAAAACTCACTCCAAGGAAGCGTAAATCAAAACCTATACACGGGTTTGATAGTCAGAATATTTCCTATAAGATGCTTTGAATCA
>PWFB01000082.1 GCA_003553695.1 Desulfonatronospira sp. | reverse complement strand
GGTGGTGTTGAGCCCCAGAGCGAGACCGTGTGGCGGCAATCCACAAAATACCATATTCCAAAACTGGCTTTCATTAACAAGATGGATCGCCCGGGTGCCGACTTTGAGGCAGTGCTGGATGCCATGCAGAACAAGCTGGGTGCTGTTCCCCTTCCGGTCCAGGTCCCCCTGGGAGAGGGAGAAGACTTCAAAGCGGTACTGGACGTTATCTCCGGGCAGAAGCTGGTATTCGAGAACCAGTCTCTGGGCAGGACCATAGACAGGCTGCAGCCTGACAGCCAGGAGCTTGAACTGGCAGCAAAGTGGCGCAGCATCCTGGTGGAGGCCCTGGCTGATCACGATGACCAGATCATGGAGGATTTTCTGGACGGCCAGGACATTCCCGCAGAAAAGCTTCTTTCAACCATCCGTACCCTCTGCCTGGAACTAAAAGGCGTGCCTGTACTTTCCGGCACAGCTCTGAAAAATATCGGGGTGCAGCCACTCATGGATGCCATCTGCGAGTTTCTGCCCTCGCCCTGGGATGTGCCCCAGGTGCAGGGACTGGATCCTGCCACCCACAAAAGCAGGTCATTTCCAGTCCAGAGTAGCGCTCCCCTTTCGGCCCTGGTGTTCAAGGTAAGCATGGAAACTGGCAGAAAGCTGGTTTTTCTGCGCATTTATTCCGGCACCATAAAAGCTGGAGATACTGTTTACAACTCCGCCCAGGGAGTTCAGGAAAGAGCAGCCAGACTGTTCACAGTACACGCCAAACACCGGGAAAAGCTGGAAAAGGCCGGGGCCGGGGAAATAGTCGCCGCCGCGGGCATGAAGGATGCCCGCACGGGTGACACCATCTGCAGCCAAAAAGAACCCATAATACTGGAAAAAATAAGCGACTACGTCCCGGTCATCTCCCTGGCCCTGGAGCCCAGAAACAGCCAGGAGGAGGACAAACTCACCTTTGCCCTGGACCGGATGCTGCAGGAAGACCCAACGCTTTTTTTTGAGCGGGACCAGGAAACGGATCAGATAATAATTTCCGGTATGGGCGAACTGCACCTGGATGTTGTTCTGCACAGGATGAGACGCGAGTACGGAGTGGATTTCAGGGCCGGCAACCCCCAAGTGGTACACCAGGAAACCATTTCTGAAAAGGCCCGGGCTAACGGCGAATTCGCCCGGGAACTGGGAGAAGAATTTCACTATGGATGGGTGGAAGTGCAGCTGGAGCCGCGCAGCCGGGGCCAGGGCAACCGTATAAGCCTGGAGGTTGACTATGAAAGCTGGTCCCAGACCTGGCTGGATGCAGCCCATGAAGGGGTGGAGGATGCCCTGCAGGCAGGAGAAATCCAGGGATTTCCCATAACCGATGTCCACGTCCGGGTTAAAAGGCTTAAGTCAGAAAAGGGAGCAGACAGCATAGGCTTCAGACTGGCAGCGGTGCAGGCGGTCAAAAACGCCATGAAACAGGCCGGGCCAGTCATGCTGGAGCCCATAATGAACCTGGAAATAAACACCCCGGCGGATTTTGTGGGGGAATGCATTAACCTTCTGGGAGCCAAGTCAGCACGTGTGGAGAATATGTTTGACCGCGGGGAGCAGAAAATCATTCATTCCCTGGCTCCGCTTCGCAATATGTTCGGCTTTTCCACGGACCTGCGCTCGGCCACACAGGGCCGGGCCGGTTTTACCATGAAATTTCACAGCTTCGATGCCATGGACTCGTAAACATCCCGGAAAGAACCGCAAGCCAGTTGCCCGATGTATTTCGTCCTTCCCGGATATCTATCCTGAAAATACTATTCCCTGCTTTGCACCAAAGCAGACTTCAGGGGCCTCAGGTGGGGCCGCTGGCCGGACTGCATGATGGCCCTGCAGCAGAATCCGGCATTCCGGCACTGTCACGCCGGGAAAAAGAAGCTGCTGCGGACATGCACCTGTTGGAGGTGACATCTTTTTTGCACCCGGGACAGGCTACCCTCTCCGGCTGACCTTTGACCAGTTCCTCAAAAACTTTTTCGCAGTCCGGGCAATAATATTCATAAATGGGCATTTTTGTGTACTCCTTTTAACCTGCCTTAAAGAGCTTGTAGTTTTTATTTTATTTTGGCATAATTAACAAAATTTTAACACCCACCTGCTAAGGAGGCGTTATGGCCGAGGTAAAAAAAATCCTGTGCGCGGTTGATTTCTCCGACATGAGTTCCAAGGTGGCGGACTACGCCCAGACCATTGCCAAATCCATGAATTCCTCTGTAAAGGTGGTATACGTAGCTCCCAGCCTGTCGCAATATGTGGGCTTTCACGTCCCCCCCACATCCATTGAAAACTTTGTGGGAGAAATTGTCAGCGGAGCCGAAAAAACCATGGATATCTTCATTCAGGAAAACTTCAGCGAAATTGACGCCACCGGCCATGTGCTCACCGGATACGCAGCAGAAGAAATACTCAAGTATGCTGACCAGGAAAACATGGATATGATAATCATGGGCACCCACGGACGCAAGGGCATAGACCGGGTGCTCTTCGGCTCGGTGGCGGAAAAAATAGTCAAGTCAGCACCCATACCCGTACTGACCATCAGACCATAATGGCCTGATTCTGAAATTCAGTCAAAAGACTTCTTTGAGTTGCAGATAATACCTGCACCGGAACTGCCTGAAATATACAGTAACAAATATGTTCAATTTACTGCAGAGCAAAAACCCTTTCTGCAGCCTGGATCTGGGCAGTACCTGGGCCAAGACTGTGAGGTTCGCCCGCAAGGGCAAGGAACCTCAACTTGACAGGGCGGCCAGGATAGCCTGGTCCCCTGCCGAGCACAAGGATTTCCAGAGCAAAGGCCGGCGGATAAAACAGGCATGGGACCAGCTGGGGCTCAGGGACAAAGCAGTGATCTCCTCCCTGGCCGGGCATTCAGTGATTGTAAAAAGGGTGTTCTTCGAAAAATCGGCTTCCGGTGACCTGGAAAACAAAATCACCCAGGAGGCCGGACAGTACATTCCTTTTGATATCAGCGACGTGCACCTGGACTACCATATCCTGGATCCTGATCCTGAAAGTGAAAACCATGAAGTCATTCTTGTGGCCACCAAGAAAAGAGTGGTTCAGGACCTTACACAGGTAATAAACCATTCAGGCCTGGGCCTTAGCATTGTGGATGTGGACGCCTTTGCCCTGAGCAACTGTTTTGAATTCAATTATCCGGAATTGACGGCTCAGCCTGCATATCTGCTGGATATAGGAGGACAGCACAGTATCTTTGCTGTATTCTGGAAAAACCAGCCCCTGT
>PWFB01000182.1 GCA_003553695.1 Desulfonatronospira sp. | reverse complement strand
GAATTTGATTCAAAGCATCATATATGAAATATTCTGACTATCAAACCCGTGTATAGGTTTTGATTTACGCTTCCTTGGAGTGAGTTTTTACGTCCTGTTTGCAAAGTCCACGGACCCTGGTAAATAGTTACACCCTGATAATAATTTTATCAAGGTGGATACCCGGTTAGTTTCCATCAGTTTCGCCATCGGAAAATACAGAGTTTCCGGATGGAAACAAATTAAAGGAAGCAGCATTCACTTCTGCATCAGATACCCCATGCCCCACAGAGCGCTCATTTGAGGGTTCGTGGAAAATTCGATCCTCTGTGGAATCAGCCAGGGCCTTGTTTTCAGCCTGAACCGGATGGTTTGCGGCACTGTATCCGAAAAATAAGGCCCGAGCCTGCTGAGCCCTCCGCTCAGCCCGATATTTTTTATCCCGAAGATGGAAACAATCTGGCTCAAATAAAGCCCCAGTCTCCTGCCGTACTGCTGCATGGCCCGTAAGGCCTTTTCATCCTTATTCTCCAGATATGTATCCAGATCTTTCAGTCCGGTCAAAAAAAGGCCGTTTTGCATGACCAGTTCTTTCAGGGCAGCGGCATTGAGCCATGTCTCGGCACAACCCGTCTGGCCGCAGCCGCATCGTTTTCCCTTGTTGGGCCCCATATAGATATGTCCCAGCTCAGGTCCCGCGTCCAGCCTGCCGCGCCATACCCTTCTGTCCATTATCACCCCGGAACCCAGGCCAGTGCCCAGGGTAAACACCAGAGCATCCCTTTCTCCGGCCAGGCAGCCCTTGAATATCTCCCCCAGTGCCGCGGCCTGGGCATCATTTTCCAGTACAGGTCTGATACCGAAAATACCGGATACGAATCCGGCCAGGTCAAACCCTTTGAGTTCGGGCATATTTGTTGGAGTAAAATATATGCCCTGCTCCAGATTCAAAGGACCTGCACTGGCAATGCCGATATTTTGTACACTCCCGGGAGCTTTGTGCATAATTTCCTGGATGAGTCCGGCCAGGGCCTGCTTGGTGCCGGCCAGTTCTCTGGGCCTGGACATGCTTAACACCTCCCCGCATCTGCCCCCCCGGTCCATCCAGGTCCCCCGGATATTGCTGCCCCCCAGATCTATACAGATATACATATGCGGCTCACTTGAGTCTTTCCAGCTTGGTGATGAAATCGTTTAATATACTGCGGTGGTCAAAGGCCAGTTCCGGTAAATTGTACAGGTCGAAAATCTTGGCCCGGCCGGCGTCATCTCCGGGACTTAACTCCTGTCCGGCCAAAGGGTGGGCTATGAAAACAACACTCAGGGTATGCTGGCGGGGATCACGCCGGGGATGGGAATAAACCCCTGCCAGATCGGTCAGGGTCACCCGGAGGCCGGTTTCCTCCAGGGCTTCGCGTACTGCTGCATTCTCCACAGTTTCCCCGTAATCCACGAACCCGCCAGGCAAGGCCCATCCCAGGGGCGGATTCTTTCTTTCTATCAGCACTATGCTCCCGGGAGGGTAATGGATGATGATATCCACTGTAGGCACGGGATTTCTGAATTCTGCAACCTGATGCCCGCAGGAAGGGCAGGATTTGTGAATGGACATGCTTTCAACCCGTGTTTATAGATTCACTGATTCCAAAACGCAATACCCACCAGCCTTTAATGAAAAAAAACACTTCTGACAATATTATATTCGTACACAAAGGCGCCCTGGGGGATTTTCTTCTGGCCTGGCCGGCCTTGTTGTCCATCAGGACCTTTTTCAGGCAGGCGGAAATATTCTGGCACGGTCGGGATGCATTTTTACCCTGGCTGCATCCCCTGGGCATAAAAAAAGCTCCGTACCAGGCCGCATCAGCCCTGGACGGACTTTACAGCAGCACAGGCTGGCCCCGGGCACTGAATAAAACCACGGTGTTCTGGTTCGGAGTGGACCGGATAACAGTTGCCTGCAGCCATCCACAACTCTTTTTCTTGACTGCAGTGAGTTCAGCCAAAATAAGGCATGTCCGGAACAATTATATTCACCAGCTTCACAATCTAAACATCCCATTTAACCGGAAGTGGCAGGAAACCTGGATGGACCTGTTCGCCGCAAATGCTTCCCGGGAGATGGCCCTTATTTTCCCGGGTTCGGGAAACCCGGCGAAAAACTGGCCCCTGCAGAACTTTCTATGGGCTGGAGAGTGCTTCAAAAATGCAGGATATAAGACATTGCTGGTACTTGGCCCTGCCGAAGAGAAACTTGACCTCTCCGGAAGCAGGCTAAAGCAGATGAGATGCACCACCCTGGAAGAACTGCAGGGCCTCATCCTCAAGTCGCGTATCCTGCTGGGCAACGACTCCGGCCCCATGCACCTGGGAGCCATGTTCAACAAGCCCGGGCTGGTTCTCTTCGGCCCCACTCCCCTTCGCATTTGGCGTCCACCGGGAATGAGGGCCTTGAAATCCCCGGCACATTGTGCACCCTGCTCCACAACAGCGCGTATCCGGTGTCAGCAGCCCACGTGCATGCAGGCCGTAACCAGAAAACACTTCCGGGCCTGGATGGATAATTTTTTGAACTTTAAAGATGCCGGGCTTTAGATTCCAGGTTCGTAACCATTAACCATCTGATAAAATTGATCAATCTAAGCGCCCTGCTGATATCCAGGGAACGAGGGCTTTGCAAGCTGGGCGTAAACTGTCTGAACGACGTAGGAAGCGTTAATCAAAACCGTAAAACACCAAACTTGATTTAAAGCATGTTATAGAAATTATTCTGGCTTAAAATCTCGTGTATAGGTTTTGATTTACGCTTCCTTGGAGTGAGTTTTTACGTCCTGATTGCAAAGTCCCCGGTCCCTGGTGAATAATTGCCCAGGCCCCAAAACAAAAAACGGCTTCCCCGTCTGACATACGGAGAAGCCGTTTTTTGGCAAAAGGAGGAAGAAACGTTATTTAACTACATGCAACTTGCGGACCAAAACTCCTGGCACCCTGAGATCCCGGCTGCACCACGCTTTTCAGACCTGCCCCCTGCATCTTGCGGTAAAAAAATTTTAACATGAATATTTATGGCCCCTGTCCGCCGCCAGCCAGAGTAAAATATTTTTTACTTTTATGATGCGACTGCAAAAATTCGGAAAATGAATAATTCAGGAACCAACAATCTACATAACTCTTTGTTTTTACTGACTTCTGACTTCTGACGTCTGACTTCTGACCTCTGACTTCTGACCTCTGACTTCTGACGTCTGACTTCTGACCTCTGACTTCTGACGTCTGACTTCTGACCTCTGACTTCTGACGTCTGACTTCTGACCTCTGACTTCTGACGTCTG
>PWFB01000135.1 GCA_003553695.1 Desulfonatronospira sp. | reverse complement strand
CCCGGGTGGACGCACGAGGCCGAAGGCAGGTTCTTTCTGCATGGCAATGTCGGAAGCCATGCAGGCACCGCCTGCTGCCAGGAGGGCTGCGCTGTAAATGGGCTCCATACGCGAGATTTTGTCCACATGGGCCTGGGTGTGCACCAGCAGAATATCTTCGATGGAAGCCTGGCTGGGCTCAATGAATTCGTAGCGCTCCTGCAGTACCTGCCTGGCCCGGTCCAGCCTGCCTTCCTCGGCTGCCGGGTCCATGGCGTAACTTTCCAGAAAACGTTCGTGAAAAACTATTTTCATTACCAGAACTCCTGATTAAAGATTCAGGGGTAATATTTAGTTCCATAAATCCCAATCCTAACAGCCAATGGAATCCAGGGCCTTGCGAAGAACCGCAGCAGAGTTCTGCAGGGCCTCGACTTCGTTTTGCTGCATGGGATTGGCCAGCACCTGACTTACGCCGTTGCTGCCCACTACGCATGGCAGGGACAGGCATACGTCCTTGATGCCGTATTCGCCGTTGACCAGTGTACCCACGGTGAGGACGCTTTGCTGGTTCATGAGAATGGCCTGAGTAATGCGTACCAGGGCCAGGCCTATGGCGTAGTATGTTGAGTCTTTTTTCTGGATGACGTGATAGGCAGCATTACGCACATCTGATTCAATTTCTTTTTTCTGGCTGTCCACCAGTTCCCCGCAAATAGTGCAGTATTCCGCCAGGGGAATGCCTGCGATGTTGACCCGGCTCCATACCGGCACCTCGCTGTCTCCGTGCTCGCCCAAAATGTAGCCGTGCACGTTTCTGGCATCCACATTGTAGTACTGGGAGATAAGATAGCGAAAACGCATGGTGTCCAGGACCGTGCCTGAACCTATTACCCTGCCGGGAGGCAGTCCCGAAGCCTTGAGAGCCACATAGGTGAGCACATCTACCGGGTTGCTGGCAATGAGCAGTATAGGGTTCGGGTTTTGTTCCAGAACTCTGGGGACGATATCCTGAATGATGCCGGCGTTTTTGTGCAGAAGATCCAGCCTGGTCTCTCCCTCCTGCTGAGCCGCACCAGCAGTAATGACCACAATCTGGGCGTCGCGGCACATTTCGTATCCGCCGGCTCTGATGTCCATGGGCTCCACAAAGGGCAGACAGTGGCAGAGATCCATGGCTTCGCCCTGGGCCCTTTCATGGGTGCGGTTTATCAGGCCCAGCTCCCGGACAAAACCTTTGATGGTCAGGGCATAGGCATAGGACATGCCAACCATGCCGGTGCCGATTATGGTTACTTTTTTGTGAAGAAAGCTTTCCTGCATACAGTGTCCTTTTTTGCAATGTCACTATGGATTAATTGTTGAAAATATCTCATCAAATGGTAAAGATCAACTTTTGATTCATGCCCAGTCAAGATGTGACTGCAAAAAGTCATTTTTGCAGTCACAGAGGTCAGACTTCAGAGGTCAGATGTCAGTAAAAACAAAGGGTTAGGCAGGTTGTTGATTCCTTAATTTTTCACTTCCCCACTTTTTGCAGGTGCATCAGTCAGGGGGATTGGATGGTTTATCGTCTTCATTATACTCAGATTCTGCCGGTGGATGTCAACACCGCGTGGGATTTTTTCGCTGAGCCGGCAAATCTGTGTCGTATTACGCCCAATTGGCTCTGCTTTGACATACGTTTCGCCCCGGATGAAAAAATGTACCCGGGGATGATCATTGAGTACGTAATCCGGGCAGTGGCAGGAGTTCCCATGCGCTGGGTAACGGAGATCACCCAGGTGCACAAGCCTTATTTCTTCGTAGATGAACAAAGGCTTGGACCTTACCGGTTCTGGCACCATCAGCACTTGATAAAAAAAGTGCAGGGTGGAGTGGAGATGACGGACCTTGTGCACTACTCCCTTTACCTGGGACCTCTGGCTTCGCCCCTGCATGTACTGCTGGTCCGGCCCAGGCTGGAAGAAATATTTTCCTTCAGGCGAAGGGCTTTGACTGAAATTTTTGGTTGAACTTATGGAACAGGAACCGGATGTAATTTTTTTGTCCCGGGAACATGTCGACGGCCTGGTGGCCCTGGAAAGAATCTGTTTCACCATGCCCTGGGACGAGGCACAGTTCAGCCGGCTTATGAACGGGGAGCACTTCAAGGTCCTGGGGATTATGGAACACGGTGAGCTCAAGGGTTATCTTTCATTTCTGAAAGTCCGGGACCAGGCTGAAATCATAAGCCTGGCCGTACATCCGGATTCCAGACGCCGGGGTATGGGCAAGAAGCTTATGAAGGCTCTGCTGGATTACTGCCGCATACATGGAGTGCAGTGGGTCTCCCTGGAAGTTGGCCTGTCCAATGTCCCTGCTGTCGAGCTCTACACAGGCTGCGGGTTTCAAGAAGTGGGCAGGCGGGAGAAGTATTACAGCGACACCGGTGAAGACGCCCTGGTGCTGCAGCTGGAAATGGCCGATGCTTTGAAGCTGCCCTTCAGTCAACAAGTCTAAACCAACAGCCTGAAAATACCCGAAGATCTCTGGTCCAGGTTTCTCAGTCCGAGTTCGCGGGCTTTTTGATTCAGGGTTTCCACCTGGTTGCCGCTGACCCGTCCCAGGAGTTCCGGGTAGTTATGGGCCGTGCCGGCCGGGCGGTACTGCCCCATGATGTTTATAAAGGTATCCTTGCTCAGGTTTTCTGCAAAAAACTGCAGCCATTCATCTGATCCGGCCAGGTTGTCCGGCATGACCAGATGCCGGATCATCAGTCCCCTCTGGGCGATGCCCTGATCATCAGTCTTAAGCCCCCCCACCTGGCGGTGCATCTCCTGGATGGCTTCTTTTGCTTTCTGGGGATAATCGGGCGCGTCCGCGTATTTCCGGGCCTGCTCGCTGTGAAAAAATTTGGAGTCCGCCAGGTAGATGTCCACGATACCGTCCAGCAGCTTCAGGGTATGCACTTCATCATAGGAGCTGGTATTGTATACTATGGGAATGTTCAGGCCGTCACCGGCGGCCTGCTCCAAAGCCTGCAGTACCTGGAGCACTACGTGGGACGGGGTGACCAGGTTGATGTTGTGCGCTCCCTGTTTCTGAAGCTGCATGAAGATCCAGGCCAGCTGGCTGTGATGCACCTCGTGATGAGTGCTCTGGTTGTCGCTGATGTCGTAGTTCTGGCAGAAGACGCAGCCCAGGTTGCAGTGGCCGAAAAAAACCGTGCCGGAGCCGTGCTGTCCCACCAGGGGGTCTTCTTCTCCGAAGTGCAGGTTGAACGAGGCCACCTGGGCCAGGGGACCTGTACGGCAGAACCCCAGCTCTCCCTCCAGCCTGTTTACTCCGCAGTTGCGCGGGCACAGGCAGCATTTTGCGGACCACTGCCAGGCCTTTTCTATCCTGCGCCCAAGCTCGCCTGT
>PWFB01000025.1 GCA_003553695.1 Desulfonatronospira sp. | reverse complement strand
TCGAAGAACTGCCGTGCATACTCATCAAAGAAAACGGATTTAGCCTCTTCGAAGGAAATGCCGTGCTTCTCAAGGTTTGCGCGCGCCTTCTGCGGATCCCAATCGAACTCGATCATACATATATTGTATTTACGTGTTGCAGGTCTGTCAACCTCCGCTATGTGCAGGATGAGCGGGCTGTCTTGCGGCGTGAACAACTGCCAGCCCTTGCATGGCCTGGTTAGGCAGTATTTGGCGGTTTAACGGGTTAACCAGTTCCTTTTTTGTAATTTGACGCATTTTTCAAGACTCACAGCAACTTTTCTGAAATAATGGTATCAAATTCTGCATGGAGGGCTCTATGAAGCTCAAGTACGTTATATTGTACGTGGACAGCGTTGAAGAAACCGCCAGGTTCTACTCCCAGGCATTCGGCCTGGAGGTGGACTTCATGGTACCGGGAAACGATTATTGCCAGATGAAAACCGGAAATACGGTGCTGTCGTTTTCTTCCCGCTCCCTGATGAATCAACTGGGAAAGAACCCGGCATACCCGGACTCGTCAGCCCCGGCATTCGAAATCGCATTTGAGACTGAAGATGTGGCCCGAACCCTGAAGCAGGCCCTGGACGCCGGGGCAAAGCTGGTTCAGGATGTCCGGGAGGAGCAGTGGGGTCAGACCACTTCTTATGTAAGCGATCCCAACGGCTACCTCGTGGAGATCTGCTCGCCAGTATCTTCGCAGTCGTAGCCCAGGGAAAACAGCCATTAGCAGGTTGTGTACGTACCGCACTGATAGACTTGAATCACCTTATCTGGTATTAAGGCAACCTGGCATCATCAATCAGCAGATGCATGGATTTCAAAATAAAAGTCTTGCCCGCAAACTAAACGGTTTTTGAGAGAGCTTGTAACGGGAAACAGGCTCAAGGCAAAGGTTCCCAGCGGCCACAAGGGACAGCCGGTCTTGCCCCGGCCTGGAACAGGAAACTCTTACACCCCGGGAGATCGGACATGAAGGATTACAGACGGTCTTATTGCGGGCTGTGTCATCCCAGATGCGGCCTGCTGCTGGAAATTAAAAAGGACAGGATAGTTTCTGTTCAGGGTGATCCGGAGCACCCGGTAACCAGGGGAGTGATCTGCGAACGGGGCAGGCTCATGGCCGAGCACGTGCACCATTCAATGCGTCTTAACCACCCCCTCAAGCGCAAGAAAGACAAGGGGTCCGGGCAGTGGCAGCGCCTGTCCTGGGAACAGGCCCTGGACGAAGTGGCGGAAAGACTGGACCGGCTGCGGGAACAACACGGCCCCGAAACCCTGGCCTTTACCCATGGAACCAAACGCACCTATCACTGGGATGAACGCCGCTTCTTCAACCTCTTCGGCTCTCCCAATGTGTGCGGGGCCAACAACATCTGCATGTGCCCCAGCAACGCCGTGGAATACGCCACATACGGGGGGTTTTCCTGGGGGGACGTGATGCAGACCGGCTGCATCGTCCTCTGGGGACACGCCCCTTCCAAATCCTCTCCCACTGGATTTTATCCCAAGATTGTTAAGGCCAGGAAAAGAGGAGCCCGCTTGATGGTGGTGGATCCCCGCCGCACCCGGGAAGCGGAAATGGCGGACATGTGGCTTGCCATCCGTCCCGGAACAGATGTGGCTCTGATGCTTGGCTGGATACGCCACATTATTGAAAACGGGCTTTTTGATCTGGATTTTGTTCAGCGCTGGACCACTGGATTCGAGGATTTAAAGGCCGCGGCCGCAGGATACACCCCGGAGAAGGTGGCTGAAATCACCGGCTTAACCCCTGAGCAGGTCACGCAGTCTGCCAGGCTCTACGCCACCACCAGGCCGGCCACCATCACCTGGGGATACGGCATAGACAAACAGGGCGTAAACGCCACCCAGGCCGCCCGGGCCAGGTGCTGCCTCAGGGCTATTACCGGCAACCTGGATGTGCCCGGGGGCGAGCCTCTGGGGGGCGCTGATCCCATAGGCCGGATAATCGGCGAAGAAGAGATGGAGCTGAACCACATGCTTTCCAGTACACAGCGGGCCAGGCAGCTGGGCGCGGATAAGTATCCCTTTTTCGGCTTTCCGGGATGGGAAAAGAATCTTGAGGCCAACCGCCGCCTGCCCCGGGAGTACATGCATCCTCCCAATGCGGACCGCACCAGCGTGGCCCACGCCAGGGAAGTTTTCCAGGCCATGCTCACCGACAGGCCCTATCCGGTAAAGGCGGCCATATCAGTGGCCAGCAACCCGGTGCTCTCCCTGCCAAATTCCTTCAGGACCAGGGATGCCCTGAAATCCCTGGAGCTGTACGTGGTGGGAGAGTTCTTCATGACCCCTTCCGCGGCCCTGGCGGATTACGTCTTTCCCATCTGCTCCACCGTGGAAACCACAGAACTCTGGCTCACCGACAACTTTTGCGTGGCCTGCCCCCGGGGGATAGGCCCCCTGTTTGAGCGCCGCAACACCTATGATTTCTGGAGGGGTCTGGGAATCAGGCTGGGCCAGGAAGGACACTGGCCCTGGGAGAAGGTGGAAGGAGCCTGGGACTATATGCTTTCCCCCCTGGGGCTTGATTTTGCAGAGCTCCAGGAAAAAAACGGAATTTTCGGGACCCGGGAATACAAACGCTTCAGTCAGTACGGCTTTGGAACGCCTTCGGGAAAAGTGGAGCTTCGTTCCAGCATTCTGGAGGATCTGGGGGCTTCCCCGGTCCCCGTGTACCGCGAGTCTCCCTGGACGGGAGGAAATGAGGATAAGGGCCAATCCTTTCCCTTGACCCTCATCACCGGCAGCCGGTTCATGCCCATGTATCATTCCGAGCAGCGCCAGATTATGGAGGCCCGGGAAAAAAGACCCCCCCCCCTGGTGACCCTGCACCCGGAAACCGCGGCTTCACTGGGGCTGCACCCGGACCAGGAGGTCCTGGTGGAAACCCCTCACGGCAGTATCAAGATGCGTCTGGCGGTCTCGGATATGATTGATCCGGCAATGGCCGACGCGGATCACGGGTGGTGGTTTCCGGAACGCGATGAAGCCGAACCCGAGCTGTTCGGGGCATTCGAGTCCAACGCCAATATCCTGTGTCCAGATGCTCCGGAGTACTGCAGCCCGGAAATCGGAAGCTGGCCTCACAGCGGTCTGCCCTGCCGGGTCAGGGGGAAGGGCTGAATCTTGTTTAGAAATGACTCCCTCAGGCGGAAAAAGGTCATGCCGAGGCCCAGTTCAACTACACTCCAAGCTTAAGAGCGGTCTCGGCCACCCGGGCTCCGAGTTTGGCCCCGTTTTCCCTGGCCTTGTCATCAGGTTCTCCCACGCAGGCGGTACCATAATGTCCCGTAGCATTCAGGGGGTCGCCCACAATTATCATGCCGTAGATCATGAGGGCCTGGATAATGGAAAACATGGTGGTCTCC
>PWFB01000158.1 GCA_003553695.1 Desulfonatronospira sp. | reverse complement strand
GAGGCCTCTATGGCCACTCTGTAGCTTTATTTTTTACTTAAACCTGCTTGTTCCTGCTGGATACCTTGTATAGCTACCGGTAATTCTGTCCAGATCTTCACTTTATTCCTGTTGAAAACTTACCAATAATCTTTTATTCGGGACTCACATCCCACCATCAATCATATCCAGGAGGCTGTAATGGCTGAAAACGGCGATGATCCCCAGACAAAAGCACTTACCTGGGATGAAATTGCCTACTCTAATATGATTCAGCACGAGGCTTTGATCTCTATGCTTCTGGAAAAGGGTGTAATCACCAAAGAAGAATACCTGGACAAGGTCAGGCAGGTCACTGAGGAACTCCAGGACAGGCAAACCGGGCAGTAATCTATGAGAAATGCCCACTTCCTTAAAAAATCCTTTCGAATTCAGAGCTGCTGCCCTTTTAGGAACAAACTGCAAGGGCAACAAGGGCTCAAGATGAAAACCTTGATCAACTTCTCCTTCTTCGTCTGTCTGATTACACCCCCACAAAATTATTCTGCTGTCATATTAATACCGCAATATTTGCAAAATATTGCGGGAAAACTTTTTTGTATGTTCCGGTACTACTGTCATGCGCAGCACAAGGTATGGTTCAATAGCCAAGGTTGAAGATCAATGCTTTCCTTAAGGGAGATCGCTAATGTCGTGGCTTGATAATTTCAGTTTTGCCCCGCTGGACTGCCGGATTCAGGCCAGGGAAGAATTTGTTCTGCCCGCATACAAGGGCGGAACTTTGCGGGGAAGCTTCGGTTATGCATTCAAAAAGGCAATCTGTGTAACCAGGTCCAGGGAATGCACTGACTGCCTCCTGCAGGATTCATGTGTCTATGCCTACATATTTGAAACCCCCAGACCCAAAAATACTTCTGTCATGCGCAAGTATGAACGAGTTCCGCATCCGTTCGTCTTCCTGCCGCCCCTGAACAGAACCCGCTTGGTCAGGCCCGGTGATGTCCTGGAATTTCGCATGGTATTGATGGGCAGGGCCATTGAATATCTGTCTTATTTTGTTTTTGTCCTTCAGGCCATGTGCGAGCAGGGCCTGGGACAGGACCGGGGACAATGTGAGTTGAAGCAGGTAAGCGCCGGCGATATCCAGGTTTATACTTCCGGCAGCAACAAGGTCTACTCCCCGCAGATTATTACCACCCGTAAGCTGTTTAATGAACAGTTGGCAAACTCCAGCAAAATAAGCTTGCAGCTCAATACTCCATTAAAACTGATTCGCAACGGCAGGATTCTGCAAGACCAACTGCATTTCCAGGATATTTTCCGCTCCCTTTTGCGCCGGGTGGCCCTGCTGGGGCAGTTTCACTGTTCATTGACCCCGGACTGCGATTTCAGGGACCTGATTCACAGGGCCGGGGAAGTTTCCACCCGGGAACAGGACCTGTCCTGGATGAACTGGTCCAGGTATTCCACCCGGCAGCAGAAAAGTATGCCCGGGAGCGGTTTTGTAGGCCGGATATCCTTTGAAGGGGATCTGGACGTCTTCCGCCCTTACCTGAGCCTGGGGGAATACGTTCACGTAGGCAAGAACACAAGCTTCGGACTGGGAAACTATAAAATTATACAGGAGTGAATTTATGCTGCGCGATACCCTTGTCTGTACCGTGGGCACCAGCCTGCTGGCCAACCTGAAAAACTGCGAAAACCAGGAACTGCAAAAAGCCCTGCAAAGCCGTGATCCGGCCATGATCGTCCGGGTCATGGGCAAAGAGTCTCCAGATGTAAGAATGCTTGGGGCGGAGATCAATTCCGTCAACAGCATCTTATCCAGCAAACGTTTAGATGAAAGGGAAAACCTATATCTGCTTTGTTCTGATACCGAGGACGGCCATTTTATAGGTCGTGTGCTGGAAAAATATTTCCAGTCCGGACCCCTGGCTTTCAAAAACATTGTCCCGGTAACTGTTCAGGGCTTGACGGACAAAGATCCCCAAAAGTTCAGAACCGAGGGTCTCAGAGATCTGGTGCGCCGGATAGCAGACATTGTCAGGTCCATTGGACACAACAGGATTTTAATCAACGCCACCGGAGGGTACAAGGCCCAGATATCCTTTGCCGGCATGATCGGCCAGGCCCTGGATATGCCTGTGTGCTACATGTTCGAAGGTTTCAGCGAGGTAATTGAGTTGCCTCCGCAGCCCATCGCCCTGGATTTTTCTTTCTGGCTGCAATACGTGGACCTGTTTTATGAACTGGCTAAGGACGAGGCCCTGGAAAATCCCGCCTCCCGGGAGGAGCGCTTTCAAAGTCTGGTCGAAACAATCAAGGTTAACGGATCAAAAATGATTGGCCTGTCCCCGGTGGGTGAACTCTTCCACGAAAGCTTCAGGCACCGCTTTGCAACTCAGAGAAAAAAGCTTTTGCCCCCGGAGCATGACAGAAAACTGGAGGACAAAGAAATCAAGTACGAGGATTCCAACAGCGGCAAACACTCCGGCCTGGACAACCACCTGAATCGCCTTGTGCAACGCCCATATGTCAAACGTATTTACACACATTATTACAATCCTGATTTACCCAAGCCTAACAGCTTCAAGGCATCCACCAAGGGCGGGGTTTCCCAGATAGAGGGAGTATACAGCGACGGCAAAGGCACAACCATATTTGATGTAGTTACCACGGCCGGCAGTGCAGAAGAAAGAGATGCGGCCATAGCCGATCTTTATGAGGCCATATGAAGAGACATATTATCAGGGGAGGTCTGAGTGAACGAAGAAATTAAATTACAACTGCTGGTCCTGGGAGGGTTGCTGCACGACGTGGGCAAATTCGCTCAGAGAGCAGGGGCGCCCATGGCCAGAGCCAATGAGGGTGATTTTCTGCCGGATTACAAAGGAAAGCCCTCACACTGGCATGTCCTGTACACGGATCATTTCATTGAAAAAAACCTTCCACTTCAAAAGGATCTCAAAGGCCATCGAAGCCGCCTGGCAGCACTGGCTGCAGGTCACCATAAACCTGACTCATCCGATGTAATGCAGGCCTGCATTGCCAGGGGTGACCGCCTGGCCTCGGGGTGGGACCGCAGTAAGTTGGAAACAGTGGACGAGGGCTCTCAAGGGTACAAAAAAAAGAGACTGAATGCTGTTCAGGATGAGGTGCAGCTTCTGCGCCATGAATTCCAGGAACCCGGAAAATGGTTTATCCCCTTGAAAAAGCTGTCCATGGTGCGGGATACCCTGTTCCCGGTGCAGGATTCAACCGGAGACCCTGCTGAGTACAAGGCCCTGTATGAAAGTTTTCTGGCCGCTCTGGAGCAGGTCCCCACTGACGTAGGTTTTGAGCACTACCTGGCCTGCCTGCTCCGGGTGCTTGAAGATTATACATGGTGCATTCCCTCGGCCACTTACAAGGCCCTGCCGGATATCTCCCTGTATGATCACAGCCTGTGCACTGCAGCCGTGGCCCAGGCCCT
>PWFB01000120.1 GCA_003553695.1 Desulfonatronospira sp. | reverse complement strand
TGAATAGTACCGCGAACATGATCAGAGAGATATACAAAAGATTTGCATCCATTTCCGTCGCCGATCTGCCAAGAACAATAAATGGAATTCCCTGTGGCGCCTGAACAATACTGTTCATCAAAACACAATAGCTGAAGGGCACTCCGGCCAGCGGCAGAATATAATTCTTTGCGGAGTAAGGTATTCCGGGAATTGCATAGAACAGAAAGCTGTACATGGCAATACTGTGTTCAGGTATTTTCGGGACATGATATTTTCTTTTTTCAATCAATCTTTTGACTGGCTGCCTAAGCTTGCTGGACAGAAAGTATCCGATCGTTGCATGCAGGGGCAGAATAAGTATCCACAGAAATACAGCATAAAATATTCCAAACTTTATCCCGGCCATTATCAGAAACACACTTACAGGGAATCCTGCCGCCGGAAGAGTTATCATCAAGACAATAAATAAAAACGGCGAGATGCTTTTCAAAATATATGAAACTTCATTCCGTAATGATTCAAATGGGAGACCACTGTAGACTCCGGCAGCAAACAAACCCGCAACCAGGAACAAAGATATTGCAATAATAATTATACTGCGCTTTTTATCCATTAAGACATCTCACCTGCAAGGATACAACTGCAAATAGCCGGAACAAGGACAATAATCCTTACCTGGAAAACAGATACTGTTGGATTTTTATGCCATCCGTCATCTGTACTCTATTTTCTTTAAG
Organism: Desulfonatronospira sp.; assembly: GCA_003553695.1. GTDB lineage: Bacteria > Desulfobacterota > Desulfovibrionia > Desulfovibrionales > Desulfonatronovibrionaceae > Desulfonatronospira. Next base: position 14,358 of record PWFB01000120.1, on the reverse strand, counting down.
CATTCATGGAGCATGAACAAGCGGCTGCAGTCGCCCCGCTGCCTTTTATCAGTAATTATAGCGGGCTTGAACAAAATCTACTCTTGTATTACCAACCACATAAACCAGCCGATGTTCCTGTGTAATTCGCCGGGACCATACTCCAGGACCAAGATACTTCAGGGATTCAGGCTTCCCCATACCCAGCACTGAATCACGCATAACAGCCTCTATCAGCTGAAATATCCGAAGTGCGGTTCTGCCATCTTTTTCAACCCAGAATTTCAGATCTTCCCTGAATTCCTTTTGAAACACCGGTTCCCTTCTAATAATTGTTTGAGACATTTTCTACGCCCCCTTGACTGAAACCAACCTCGTTTTGAAGTTCTTCTAAGGTTTGAGGCGAGCCTGACGACTTACTTACCCTGTCCAGAGCAGCATACAGCCGCTCTGCATTCTTAGGGGATCGAAGCAGATGCGCTGTTTCAAGGATGCCGGCAAGTTCATCGGCGGCGATCAGGGCCACGTCCTCCTGCCCGCGTCTCTGAATGATGATTACTTCACGGTCCCGGGTTGCCTCATCCAGTAAAGAAGCCAGATTTGCCCGTGCATTGGTGTATGTTGTCTGGATTGCCATATTCTACTCCTTTTATCTTGTACATATTTCATGTACATATTGAGAAGATTCTTGTCAATTCCAGAATGAATTGCGAATATATAGTCCGGCCGTTACGTTGCAAAACCAGCGAGCAGCAGACTTTACACCCGGATATAACTTATTGACCGGGCACTAAGAATAAACTACCTCTCTTTTTTTGCACCCGACCAGAATTAAACAAAATGGAAATTGATGGAGGATATGATGCAGCCAAGCGCTTTTACACTGTTCAGCGGGGGCGCCAGAGGTGCCGAGGCATATTTCGGTGAGCTGGCGGAAAAATACGGCCTGGATGAGGTCAACTACAGTTTTGAGGAACATCCCATCGAAAGAACCAGGGGGATCAGGTACCTGACCAGCGAGGAACTGGCCAAAAAGGACGTAAGTATCACCTATGTTTCCAACCTCATGCACAGGAATTATTCCCGGGCACCCATCTTCCGCAAGGTCCTGCAGACCATCTGCTGGCAGGTCTCCAGCGGCATGGAAGTGTTCGTGGTGGGGCAGATCCAGGAGGACGACACTGTCAAGGGCGGTACAGGATGGGGGGCTGAATACGCCAAAATCTGCAACAAGCCTTTGTTTGTCTTTGACCAGGCCCGCAACTCCTGGTTCACCTGGGATGAGGGCCAGTGGAGACAGATACAGGCCCCGGTAATCTACAGACAGCATTTCACCGGCACCGGGACCAGGTTTCTGGAAGACAACGGCAGGCAGGCCCTGGATGATCTTTTCAAAAGGTCATTTGAATAATCCTGCTCAACCTCCTGATCATTTCAGGCAAAAAGCCGGCAGGAAGCAGCCGTAAGCTTCCTGCCGGTCCCTGGCATATATTCCCGCCTGTCTGCACTAATCCCTTTCAATATCCGGACATAAATCCTCAAGCCGGGCCAGAAAGTCCTCCCTGCCGGTATAGTAGATCCCTGCAATCCCCCTGGAGGAAGCACGCTGCACATGCGGCAGGTGATCATCAACAAATAACGTCTGTTGCGCCTTTGCCCCGGTCCAGTCCAGTAAATCATCGAACAAGGACGCGTCGTTCTTGCTCTTGCCCATATGGTAGCTGTTGTACACCGCGTCGAAATACCTGAAAAAATTGTCCCTGGCCTCCAGTTCATCCAGCCAGTTCACCTGGTCGCTCAATATTATCCTGCCGATATCCAGGGCTTTAAGCTTCTGCATCAGCGACAGCATCCAGGGCCTGAGCTGAAATCTGCTGATAATCTCGTGCCTGAGCTGGCCGGGGTTGCCCTTTATCCCTGTAGCCGCCTTGAAGTGATCCCAGAAGACATCTTCACTTCCCTGCCCGGTAAGATATCCCGTTGACAGAATTACCTCCCTGGCGCACTGGAAGACAAAATCCCGGTCCAGCCCGGCCCTGTCAGCCATGGCATTGAGACCGGCCACAAAACCCTCCTCCGCCAGGACTCCACCATAATCGAACACAGCCAGTTCTATTTTACATGCGCCCATAACACCTTCCAACAGTTGACAGACAATAATAGCTTTGATAACTATAAGCAATAAGTATTTGCATGCTTAAACCCGGTCGTTTAGCATCAGAAGCCAGTAAATCAACATAAAAGGAGAAAATCATGCTCAAAGACGGAGAAAAAGGGGCCATACTGCAGAATGACAAAAAGACATACGCCATAGCTCCTCACCTTCCCTGCGGGGTTGTATCCCCGGATACCTTGCGCAGAATAGCCGATGTAGCCGAGAAATACAACTGCGCCGCGCTAAAGGTGACCAGTGCCGCCAGAATTGCCATGGTGGGCCTCAAAGAAGAAGATATCGACTCAGCCTGGAATGATCTGGGGATACCACCGGGTGCAGCTGTAGGTGTGTGCGTCCGAAGCGTCAAGGCCTGCCCGGGCACCACGTTCTGCAGGCTGGGGCAGCAGGACAGCCTTAATGTAGGCCTTGAACTGGACAGAAAATACCATGGAATGAAACTGCCCGGCAAACTGAAGTTTGGAGTCAGCGGATGCCCCAACCAGTGCGCCGAGACCTGCATCAAAGATATCGCCCTGGTAGGCAAAAAGAAAGGATGGACCCTTTTAACGGGAGGGTCAGGAGCCGGCAAGCCTAGACTGGCCGATGAAATCGCTTCCGACCTGGAAACGGAACAGATCATGAAAATGGTTGAAACAGTAATTGAAGTATACAACTCCCAGGCCAAAAAGCATGAGCGCATGGGCAAGATGATGGACCGTATCGGAGTGGACAGCTTTAAGCAGATGGTCCTGTCATCCTGATTCCCCCGGGAGCATTACCCGCCGTTAATCACTGCATCCATGCCGGAAAAAATAGTAAATCGCGGGCAATGCTCCTGTCTTGACCGGCTTTCACCCTCAATATTCAAACATGCCTGGTTTTGGCCCGGACCATTTTGGGCAGGTAGTCCCTGGTTTCCTGGCAGGGGCTGACCTGCTTGAAGGGTGACCCGTTCCAAGGCTATCCTGCAATAATCAATTTACAAACAAACTCCGTTTCTGTAAATTTTGTCTTTTGATTCCGATGTACTTCCTTAAAAAAAGACGGAGTGGTTATTCAGCTCACCCGTAGTAAAAGCTTCCAAGGAGAGATTATGCTTCGCGGTGTAAAGCTTTCATTTCTGCCGGCTTCAATTGTCCTGGCAGTGATTCTTCTGTTCCTGCAGCCTTTTTCCGCCTGTGCCCAGAGCGATAATGAAGTTTCTCCCACAGCAGACGTCTCCAGAGCGGGTGTTGAAAGGCTGCTGCAGAACCTGGAGGACCCCCAGAAACTTGAAGAACTCAAGCAGGATTTGAAACTTCTCCTTGCAGCTCAGGAAAACAGGGACGTCATCGAGGATGAAGAACCCCTGGCCGATGCCGAGGGACTTGTCGGCCAGCTCTTGAGCCTCATGTCCGGACATATGCAGGTGATTTCCAGGGTGCTCTATGATGCCGGTCAGAGCACCCTGGAAATCCCCGCCTTCACCATGGATCTGGTGGAGCAGTCCAGAGATCCCGAGGTACTCAGATCCTGGGGAGAAATGGGAGGCAAGGTGGCCCTGGTCCTTGGGGCCGGCTTCCTGGCCTTCTGGCTGGCCCAGCTCCTTCTTAGAAGACCCCTTCGTTCCCTGGAAGACCAGGAAGCCTACTCCAGGGCCACAAGGACCGCCTTTCTACTGGGGAGCACCATTCTGGAACTGGTCCCCATCATCGCTTTTGCTGCTGTGGCCTATGCCATTATGCCCCTTCTGGATCCTGTGGAGGGCACCCGGGTGGTGGCCCTCACTGCTGTCAACGCCATAGCCTTTGCCAAGCTGGTCCTGGCCCTGGCAAGGCTGGTCCTGGTTCCGGGAGCCCCGGCACTGCGGCTTGTCGAGATGGAAAATGAAACCGCACAATATCTTTATATCTGGGTACGCCGCGTTGTAAGCCTTGGAATCTATGGTTATTTTATCCTGGAGGCCTCCCTGCTGCTGGGCATGCCTGCAAGCCTGTATGTTTCCCTGCAGAAGCTGCTGGGCCTGATAATTACGCTTATGGCCATAATCCTGGTCATGCAGAACCGCTCCTGTGTCGCCAAATGGCTGCGCGGGGACCCTCCCCCGGAAGAACAGGACCAGCTTCCGGAATCTCAGCTGACCGAGGCCATGCGCCGCAGGATGCAGACCCTGGCAGCTTTTCGCCGCAGGCTGGCCAGTTTCTGGCATGTCCTGGCCATAGTCATTATCCTGGGGCTCTTTGGAACCTGGGCCCTGCAGATTGAGGGAGGACTGTTTTTCCTGGCCAGGTCCCTGATCGTTACCGGTCTTATCATTTTAATCACCACTTATGTTTTGCGCGCCAATGACAGGGTTCAGGACTACCTCTTCAGGATAAGCGATGAGCTCAAAGCCGGTCATCCCGAGCTTGAAGCCAGGGCCAACCGCTATCTCCCCCTGCTCAAAAAGACCATAAGGGCCGTCATATATGTCCTGGCTGTTTTCTCCATCCTCAATGCCTGGGGTCTGGGCACCCTGGGATGGCTCCTGTCCCCCCAGGGTCTGTCCATCATCTCCCAGGTGCTGATCATCCTGGTGATACTTATGGTTGCCTCTCTGGTCTGGGAGTTTGCCAGCATCAGAATTGAAAAATCCATGGCCATGGAGAGCGAATGCGAGGACAAAAGGGCCACCTCGCGCAAGCTGACTCTGCTTCCCCTTCTTAGAAACGTAATCATGATTGCCATTATTCTTGTGGCCGGCATGAGCGTCATGTCCCATCTGGGCATCAACATTGCTCCGCTTCTGGCTGGTGCCGGTGTCCTGGGCCTGGCCATCGGCTTCGGGGCCCAGACCCTGGTCCGTGATGTCATAACCGGGGCCTTTATTCTGCTGGAAGACTCCATGGCCGTGGGTGACTGGGTGGAAGCCGGGGGACACGCCGGCACCGTGGAACATCTTACCGTGCGCACGGTTTCCCTGCGCGACCTGGCCGGCACACTGCACGTCATCCCTTTTGGCCAGGTGGCCAGTGTACAGAACTACAACCGGGACTACGGCTACGCCATGATCGACGCCGGGGTTGCCTTCCGGGAAAACTACGGAGACGTGGTTCACGCCCTGCAGGATGTGGCAGCGGAACTCAAAGAAGACGAAACCTGGGGACCGGACATTATCGGAGACCTGGAGATTTTCGGGCTGAACAAAATTACAGATTCAGCCGTGGAAGTCCGGGTACGCATCAAGACCAGGCCCCTTTGTCACTTTGCCATCCGCCGCGCCTTCCTGGAGCGGATGAAACGGGTATTCGACGAGCGCGGCATCGAGATTCCCTTCCAGCATCATACCATCTGGTTCGGACAGGACAAACAGGGGGATGCCACGCCCATGCGGGTGGTGCACGAGGCCAGAAAATCCCTGCCGCAAAAGGATAAAATGGTCGAACCCCAGCCTGAACAGGTGCCTGAAAGAAAAATCGAGTACTTTACCGAGTCGGACGCCTCCAGAGAGGTAGTCAAGGAAAAAGAGCAGGCTGAGGAGGAGAAGGCTGAGGAACAAAGACTAAGCCAGGAACAGCTGGAGCAGGAACAGGAACAGGAGAAAAAAGGCCTGGAAGACTTTTCTGACGAGTCTTCAGACAAAACTAAAAAATCATGAACAAAGGAGAAATACATGCAGGAGTATAATGTGGCTGTCATCCCCGGAGACGGCATAGGCCCGGAGGTGATCCGGGAGGGACAGAAGGTTCTGGAAGCAGCCGGAAAAAAGTACGGCTTCAAGATGAACTGGCAGGACTACGATCTAGGCGGAGAGCGGTATCTAAAAACCGGTGAGGTCATGCCGGACTCGGTACTGGAAGAACTCAAGGGCTTTCACACCATATATCTCGGGGCCATAGGGCATCCCCAGGTCAAGCCGGGCATCCTGGAACAGGGGATTTTGCTTCGTACCCGCTTTGTCCTGGATCTTTACGTAAATCTGCGCCCCATCAAGCTATATCCCGGAGTGGAATGTCCAATAAAGGACAAAGGACCTGAAGATATTGACTACATAGTGGTCCGGGAAAACACCGAAGGGCTTTACGCCGGAAGCGGCGGGTTCCTGCGCCAGGGTACAGAGCATGAAGTCGCCGTGCAGGAATCGGTGAACACTTACATGGGCGTTGAACGCTGCCTGCGCTATGCCTTTGAACTGGCCGCCACCCGCAAGCGCCGCAAGCTTACCCTGTGCGGCAAAACCAATGTCCTGACCTATGCCTTCGGCCTCTGGGAGAGGGTCTTCCAGGACATGGCCAAGGAATATCCCTCTGTGGAAATCGACTACACCCACGTGGACGCCACCTGCATGTGGATGATCAAGAGCCCGGAATGGTTCGACGTGGTGGTCACGGACAATATGTTCGGAGACATCATCACCGATCTGGGGGCCATTACTCAGGGCGGTCTGGGCATAGCCGCCGGAGGCAACATCAACCCTCAGGGCGTTTCCATGTTCGAACCCATCGGAGGCTCGGCTCCCAAGTACGCCGGTCAGAACAAGGCCAACCCTGTGGCCGCCATCCTGGCCGGTCAGCTCATGCTCACTGACCTGGGTCAGACCGAAGCCGCCCGGGGTCTGGAAGAAGCCGTCTCCAGGGTACTGCCTCGCATGCAGTCTCAGTCCGCGGGACGCATGGGCATGAACACCAGCCAGGTGGGCGATGCCATTGCTGAGGAACTCAGCTGATCCATTACGGCATCCGGAAACATAGTCCTCTTAAAATAATTGCAACTGTTCATCATGGCAGATGTTTTTACCAGGGTCGGAATCGGTATCGGGATAGAAAGAGTCAGGCAGCCTGGCACATGACTTCATCTCCGGTTTTGATTCCGACCCCGGTTGCAAGAGCAGGATCAAAAACAATCAGCTGAACAGTTACTGCTGTTTCCTCTTTACCCTTTCCCGGACTCTATCCATAGCCTCCCTGGTTTCCAGCCCGCGGATCTCTCTGTATACCTCCCTGCACTCTTCATAATCCAGACTGCCGGCCAGCTGTACCGCTCTTAACTCGTCTCTGGAATGGGGGAGCCTTGCTGTATCCTCCAGGATCTCTTCCTTGTGTACTATCTTGTTGTAGATAAGGCTGCGGGCCGCCAGGATGTCTGCTCTGGGACCGGTGTAGTCCGGCATCCAGGTATACAGAAGGGTCAGCACATCCCCCGGTCCCAGGATCTGCCTTCTGCCCAGCCTTTCCCGAAAAAAATCCTGCATGCTGTAAAACAGCTCCAGCAGAGAGCCCTGCGGCTTTCTGACAAAGATTTCCCTGGCCAGAAAAAAATGGATGTATCCGGCCTCCACGTAGATGCTCTTGTAGAGGGGCAAAACACCCTCCAGAGCTCTGGCCCGCATTTTATTGCGCAGGCGGCCCTTTTCAGCATCCGCCCGGGCGAAGCTCCTCACCGCCTGCACCAGGCGGGCAAACTCACCTCCGGCACCGGATGCCCTGTAAAACTTCATGAGCTTGTCGCTCCACCTGCGTTCACAATCGTAAACTATCCCTGCTCTGGTCTCCGGTCTGATCTGATCCGGTCTGCCCTCTGCCGCAAAAAACTCGTGCAGGCCGATGAGTTCTTCTACAAAGGGCTCCACCTGCAGTATGGTCTTGCCCATATCGTGCATCTGCCGCAGAACAAGACATTGATTCCTCGCAAAACCGGGAAAACCGAACTCGGTCAGCATCAGGTAGTCGTCAACCTCCATCTCACCCTTGAGCATCTCGCCAAAGCCCGGAGTCGGGGGTTCTTCCAGCACAATGCAGTCAAAATGCTGCACCATGCCCTGAACAAAGGGTAAAGTTTCCAGTCGATAGGAGGTATAACCCAGGCAAATACGGCGATTGGAATTGTTTTCTTGCAATGTCATTTATAAAAATATTTAATCTTGTTTGTTATTCTTGCAATCCAAATTTACCCCACCGGCCGGGCAACATCAGCGAACTCTCCAATGTCCTGAAAAGAGCTGTCCTGCTGGAGCATATTTTTCTTGAACTGAGCAGGCAGGGTGCGTAATTATTCAGAGGATCACCAGTTTTGATTACTATCCCCGGACCGGTTCCTGTATCCTCCTAAATGATGTGACTGCAAAAAGTCATTTTTGCAGTCACAGACGTCAGAGGTCAGACGTCAGACGTCAGTAAAAACAAAGAGTTATGTAGATTATTTATTTCTGAATAATTCATTTCTCGACTTTTTGCAGGCGCATCCAAAATAGTTACATTCAGTCGACTTGCTATTCTGACTTCCAAGACAACTTTTCAAATGGAGCATTGTTGTTTACACACAACGTTGCCGAAAGCAATGCCTGCCTGCTAAATTTGATGTATGGATTTCCAGCAAATTCCACATATTCACTGCTTTCTTCCTCCAATTCAACTTCTGACCTATCTCCTAAGACAACCATACCACCAAAAATTGTATTGGATCCTCCTGAAAACAATGCTGCATCGTCATCATGACCTAAAATATAAATTATCAAGCCTTCAAAATGTGCATTTCCAGTAATCCTTGCTCCACCTATAAGAATCAATACGCCAGAGCCATGCACGTTGTTTATATTTACACCATCTAGAACAGTGATCTTTGGTTTTTCTCTTGTTCCTAAATCAGCTGGATCTTCATTTATAAATACTCTGTTTTTTCCCTCAGCTATTGTTTTAAAATTGTTTGCTCTGTCCAACCAATAATCTTGGTCAAATTCGCTGGGACCAAACTCTATATCTCCATCAATCTGATTCCCAGGTATACCACTTTCACGTAAATCCAGCTCTTCCAGTGAGAATATAGAATAGTCAGCTTTTCCATTTATAGAGTAAGATACATTGCTACAGTCACTACCTTTACAATAAAATTCTTCTGGCACATTATGATTCTTATAGCTTATCCAGGTATTGTCTCTAATGGTTAAACTTGGATCTTTATTCAACAAAGATAATGGTGAATTTATGTTCATAGAAGTATCAATCTCTTTTATAGCCAATGAAATATTTTCTATTGTCTTATCACTGTTATACCCAGTAGAATACAAACTAAACCATCTTCTGTCTTCATTTTTATATTCATGACTATCAATTATTATGCTTGCTATTTCTTTTCCATTAGACCTTATCATCAGATCTCCTCCATAGTAATATATCCTATCTAATCCATTGGAAATGGTTAATATATAATTGTCAAAATATACTGCCTCATAATTGCTACCTATTTCTGAATATTTATCAACGACTTGATGCCTCAGTGCAGATACTGCCACATCTATTCCTGTCTCAGCATTGTTGAAAGCCTGCTCCTTAAGCTGCAGATTGCGGGAAACCTTCAGATCCAGCTCCGAGTCCGTGGCCATGCCCATGACGACAACAGTCATGACGAGCAGTACCAGGAGCGCCAGGATCAGAGCGCTTCCATTCTGGGCAGCCCCATCGGAGCCTCTAATCTGATTTATGTCAGTAAACATGGCTACTCCTATTGCATAACTACCCTTCTGAATTCACCGGTGCTTTTGGGTCCTCTATGATTCCACTTGCCTTCAACAACGATTACCCACAAAGGTAGAGCATGTTCTAGGGCTACTCCCGAATTGCTCAGTTCCTCCCGGTACATGCTCCAGACCAGGGTATATTCAAAGCCATCATTAACTGTTTGTTCTTCTATATCCTCGCAGCCTGTAGTACTGCAATATGTCTCCGGATCCTCCGCCAGCTCCTCCATCTTGGACTGGACAAGTTCTGTGGCCACGGTCATGGTCCGGCTGAGGCCGCGGTTGGACACCGAGGCGTCCTGTGCCCCCATCCAGCCGACAATGGCCACCACCAGGATGAGCATGGCAATGAGTGCTTCCACCAGGGTGAAGCCTGTCTGCTTATCTTGCGGGGCATTTTGTGATGGCAGCATGTTGTGCATATATTCAAAACTGGATACAAGATTTTTGCGATATGGGCAGGTTGTTTCTTCCATCTATGCCTTGAAACATGGAATGAAGATGAATACCCATGGAGTGTTTTCCACCTGCAAACCCCATCGGGATTTAAAACACATTGCGTAGGGTCACCCCGCCATAACTTTCCATGCGAACATATTCACCTTTGACTTTATCCTCGCTTCTCCCTTGCAGGGAAAATCTGATTTTGCTTATGTTGTTCATGTCACCTATAGTGCTGTCATCATCGTGCCATGTACCACCTTCATGGTACTGAAAGCTTATTTCCTCTATGTTTTCAGCTACAATCCAATGCTGTGCTCGGTCAACAGCTGTCCTCTGGTATGCAAAAATCTGAACTTGGAGATTATTATCTTTTAAAAAGATGCGAGCCGGAGATACCATGTAAACTTTGACATCATGCCGTTGCAGATCTTTTTCTAAAATAGGTACTTCAGAAGTAAATGTTATGTCTCTGCCATTTATATTCAAAACTTCATAAAAATTATTGCCTGACAAACCAGGGAAAAAAGATAAATATTGCTTAAAGTCATCTTGTGTGGTTATTGATGGACTTGGATTTTTATTCAGTTTTATCTCATTATCCTCTAAAATTTCTACCACTTTTCCCAGCACCCTGAATCCATAGACTATCACTACAGAACCACTGTCTAATTCATTGCTTTTGGGATCTTTTTTAATAAAACTTGAAACGTTAATTGTACCACCTTCGGGATCATCGCCATACATAACATGACCTTGCGCAAATGAATCATAGCACCCAAATCCTGCATGTCTAAATGCATGCTTTAGTCTATCCACAGCTATTCTAAGACTTTGCTGAACTTCCATCCTGGCTTCTTCAGCTGCTGATACTCTGCTGTGAGAAACAAAAGCAGCAAGCAAGCCTCCCATAATTAAAGCCATAATCACCAATGTTATCAGAAGCTCAACTAAAGTGATGCCTCTCTCGCATTTACACCCAACTCTAATCGACTTCATCATTTGGCATTGGTCCTGCTAGTATTATCCGGCCCGTTGGACGGATTCGAATGCTGTAGTTGCTAGTGTCATTTGTCAGTCTTATGTGACGAGGATGTGCAGTTCCAAGGGCCTGAAAATTAATGTAGTCATTGTATATAGTTAAGCTGCTCAAGTCTCTGGATTTCAAGTTTAGCCCGGGGGGAAGGTTCGTGGACTGCAACACCTCCTCATTATTGTTGTTCTCCATCAACCGAACCGTGTAAGAATTTACTGCAAAATCAATCCGAACCCGCTCATTCCTATTCACCGCCTCCATCCGGGCTGCTTGCAGAGTGGATTTGAGATTGTTGGCTTCAGCTCGGAGGCGGTAGCCGTCGGTATTAATATAAATAAGAGCAGTGCCCGCAAGAATGGCGATGATGGCCAGGACCACCAGCAGCTCTATCAGGCTAAGGCCCGTGGACGCATTGGCAACGGCATTTTTCTGATCCAGATTCATGGTTTTCTGATATCAGCTTGGCCTGGACAAAGCAATACAACCCTGAGTGTAATTTTAGCCCCTTGTAATTTTTCCAGCAAGTAAAGTACCAGCTGTTCTAAGCAGACAGTAAAGGATGTGACTGCAAAAAGTCATTTTTGCAGTCACAGACGTCAGAGATCAGACATCAGAGGTCAGTAAAAACAAAGATTTATGTAGATTGTTGGTTCCTGAATTATTCATTTTTCGACTTTTTGCAGTCCCATCATAAAGGTATGGTTTGGTTTTGATGCAGGACGGGGAACGAGCTTGAGCCTGCAACCTGGAAGCAACTAAAGCATCTTGATTTCATTGACATCTACCCTGATCTGGACGATAAAGAATACAAGATGCATCTGACCTGAGGGCTTCCTTTGTTTTTTACGACGCTGAAGACGAAGTCATGTCGATTATTACTCTTGATGAAATAATAATGTTATTTAGAAAATATATAAAATGAGAGACGAACTTTTCCGGGATTACGATAATCCAGCTCCTGAAGGGTAGAATATATGCCTGATCTGGACATCATATATTTCAAGAAGGCCTTATGAACAACTGGATATTTTTTTCATACCCGCTGAATCCCCAGGCCCCGGCCTACGGTGGTGGACACGGCTTTGCCGAGAAAAAAGTCAAGCAGATGGCCCATGGCGATTCCTGCGACACCAAGAGCTGGTCCATGTCCAACCACATGGGCACGCATATTGACTTTCCCAGGCATTTCTCACCCAGGGGCAAGGATATGGATGCTTACAGCCCGGGTTTTTTCATCTTTTCTCAGCCCTTCCTGGCAGACATATCCCCGGCTGAACCAGGCCTGATCATCACCCCTGACCACTTAGACATATCAGCAGCTTCAGCAGACACAGACCTATTGCTTATCAAAACAGGATTCGGCGGGTTCAGAGGCCGGGACACCTACTCACGGAACAACCCGGGCTTCCACCCCGACCTGGCGGATTACCTGCGGGAAAGGCTGCCTGCACTGAGGGTGATCGGATTCGACAGCATCTCCCTGTCCTCCTATGCCCATCGTGACCTGGGACGGGAAGCCCACAGGGCTTTTCTTCTGGACAACAAGCATCCCATACTGCCCCTGGAGGATATGGACCTGGAGCAGATTGACGGCAAAACTGGCATTGAGCAGGTGGTCATCGCCCCCTTGCGCGTCACCGGGGCAGACGGGACACCATGCACAGTCCTGGCAAAAGTAAAAAGGCTGTGATGTCCCTGTCCGGCATCAGCTGAACTGTTGCCAATTGCCCAGCATTTGCAAAAATCAAAAAATTTACTTGATGTAACAACAGCATGAACAAAAAAATGAGAACATATAATCACAAAAAAAATGGTGACTTTTAAACTGGTTTCAATTAAGAAAGCAAAAAAATGTTCATCACCAATGTTCTTTCCAGCCTAAAACCTGTTGATAAAAGATCCTGCTCAACTCTGGCTTGCACGCGACAAACAAACTGGTCTTAAAACGAAAGTTCAACTACTCACAGGAATCGAAAAAATTTCAGCTAATTTCCAGCTGAATGATTGCTGAAACAAACCTTTCAACATACAGCATAAAAAAATAAGCTTCCACCAGATATAAGCCAGGAAAGTCATTTCAGTGGATACCAGCAAGAAACATTTAAAGGGAGGTAAAAAGCATGCTGAACTTACCAAAACCAGCTGAACGGACCAGTGTACAGGGCTTTACCCTAATCGAACTTTTGATCGTAGTGGCTATTATCGGTATTCTGGCTGCTATTGCTATTCCTCAGTTTGGGCAGTATCGGGAACGTGCTGAAATTGCTGCTGTCGAAAGTGATGTGCGACTCTGCGTAAGCGAGGCAATGGCTGAGTTTGCGGATGCAGGGGAACTTGATGAAACAGCAAACTGTGAGGTCAGCGATGGATCGGAGATTACATTAGCTGCAACTGACGGCACTCTTGAAATAACCCACTGGGATGGCCTTGATGAAGGTATCTTCGATTGTACATTCGATGGAAGAAGAGTATCGTGCGGTGAATAAATCTTAAAAACCATATCCTTGTGAGCACACAATGCCCTGTACACATGCTTTAATGTGCGGGGCATTTTTAATTCATCGAACTGCTCGAGGCATGCAGCACATAACGGATAATTCTACCGTTTCTACCCACCTTAGAAGGACCGGCAATGCATCATTTTTTTAATGAATCCAGAATGGGATGGGCAAATTTTTTCAAGAGACTGCTTGATATAACTGCAAAAAAAGCCCCTATCAGATTGTCCGCTGAGGGGTCTTTTTTATGGTGCCCCCGCCAAGATTCGAACTTGGGCTATCCAGGATTAGGAATCCTGTGCTCTATCCTGCTGAGCTACGGGGGCAGGTGGTTGTTTCAGGCAGTTGAGGATGAAGGGCTTTTTTGATAGATTGACTCTTTGAGACAGTCAGGGCAGTGCAAGACTGTCTTCTTAAAAAGCCGTCTGTCTAAAAAAAATAAAATTAGCTTAAATTTAAAAAATGTCAACAGTGCCTTTCTCGTGCGGAAAAGACCTGCAGGACCAGCACAGTCCATAACATTTAACCCGTTAACAACACTAAAAAATGAAATTCATACCATCCATCCTGGAATATTTTTTTGAGGACAAAACGGCCAAGAACAACATCCTGGCCCTTTTGAAGTTTGTGTTTGCCCTGTTTGTCATGATGCTTCTTTATACCATGGCCTTCCACGGGATCATGCTTATTGAGGGCCAGGAGCACACCATCCTGGACGGTCTGTACTGGACCGCAGTGACCATGAGCACCCTGGGTTACGGGGACATCACCTTCCATA
>PWFB01000058.1 GCA_003553695.1 Desulfonatronospira sp. | reverse complement strand
GGTGGAGCTTCATCTCCAGCTGCTGCCGGGAGGTGTGCATCCGCAGCTGCCGACTCCAGAGGCTCCTTTTCCTGCACCTCATTTTCCGGCCTTGCCGGCTCCAACGGTTCCAGCGCAGCCAAGGATTCCGGAAGCGTAATTTCCTGGCTGCTCATGTCCACGTGTTTATTCCAGGGGATGAGCTTTTCCCAGCTTTTGTAGGGCCCCAGCCACAGCCCGGCTCCAATGACCGCGAGCGCCAGCCCCGCAGCCAGGGCATATTTGAACCTTTTTTGCCCGGACTGCCTGCCTTCCAGATCGTTTATGGCTTCCCGGACAATTTTGGGAGTAATTACTTTGCTGCCGTAGCCGTATCCCGTAACCAGGGCATTATTGCACAGGATGTTGATCTTTCTGGGAACGCCCCGGCTGTATCTGGTTATCAGGCGCAGGGCCGCCGGGGTGAAGAGCTCTTTTACGGCCCCGGCCAGCTTGAGGCGGTGCAGGATGTAATCCTTGCTCTCCCTGGAGGAGAGGGGCTGGAGCACGGTCCTGATGGCTATGCGCTGCCTGAGCTGCCTCAGTTCCAGTTTGTCCAGGATCCGGTCCAGCTCGGTCTGTCCAATGAGAAAGATCTGCAGAAGCTTGTCCCTGCTGGTCTCCAGGTTGGATAGCATGCGCAGGTTTTCCAGGGTGGGCAGGGGCATGTTCTGGGCTTCGTCTATGACCAGGATCACGCTGCAGTTGTTTTCGTATTCCCGGATAAGGGCCTGATGCAGGCCCTGAACCAGTTCAAAGACCTGGTCCTGAATGCTCAGGGAGGATTCGCTTCCAGGGGCTGTTTTGCAGGAGGCCGGAAGCTCCAGGCCAAGTTCGGAATACATGGTCAAAAGCAGGCCCTTGAAGCTCAAATCGGGGTTGAACACGAACACGGTCTTTATTTTGGTTTCGGTGCTCAATTTGTTCAGAAAAGCCCGAAGTACGGTGGTTTTGCCCAGGCCCACCTCCCCGGTGAGGGCGATAAAGCCTTTGCGGTTCTGCAGCCCGTAGATCAGTGAGGCGAAAGACTCCTTGTGGCTGGGGCTGAGATAGAAGAAATAAGGGTCAGGAGTTATATGGAAGGGCTCCTGGCTCAAGCCGTAGTATTCCAGGTACATGTTTTACCTTTTCAGTTCAAATTATGGTTTTCCAGCTCCTGCATCAGGGCCAAAGCCTCTTCCTTTTCCGGGAATGGCAGGTCTGAGGAAAGAGCAGTCCTGAGATGGGGAAGGGCATTGTGGTGATTTCCCAGCCGGTGCTGGGCCACGGCCATGTGATACCTTATGGTGGGATTCGTCGGATCCTGGCGCAGCGCGTCCTCGAACTGGGCGATAGCGCTGTTGTAGACGCCCCTGTGCACATAGATCCAGCCCAGAGTATCGCTTATGGCGGCACTATCCGGCTGCAGCCGCTTGGCCTGCTGGGCCAGTTCCAGGGCCCGGTCCAGGTTGCCCCCGGTTTTCAGGGTAAGCCAGGCCAGGTTGTTGGCTGCGGGAGCAAATTCAGGATCCTGCTCCAAGGCTTGCTGATAATATTCCATGGCTTTGTTCAACTCCCCCTGCTCCTGGAGCAGAAGGCCCAGGTTCATTAGCACGGGCACCTTACCCGGGGTGATTTCCAGCAGGGCCAGGTTGCTGCTTATGGCCTTTTCCAGGTCCCCCCGGGAGGAATAGAGCCGGGCCAGGTTTTGGTAGGGCGTGGGCCAGTCCGGGTTTTCCTGAGCAGCTTTTTCCAGGCTTTGCTCGGCTCCATGCAGGTCCTGTGCGGACAAAAGAATCTGAGCCTTCTCGTTGTACAGGTATGACCTTGTTTCTGGTTTGTCCGTGTATATCTGGAGCTGATCCTGGATGAATCCCAGCGCGGATTCCTTGTCCTGTTCCGCCATGTAGGACTGAATAATACCGCCTAAAAGGCTGTTGGTACCGGGAGATTTTTCCAGTCCGGTCAAAAAGTGCATCCTGGACTGCTCAAAAAGGTCCTGCTGCAGATTCAGCCGGCCCAGGTGGAGATATGCTTGCGGATTGTCCGGGTTCAGGGAGTGATATTCAGACAGGTGTCTTCCCGCCAGATCCCAGTTTTTTCTGTTCATCTGCACGAGCCCCATTATCAGATGGGCCCTGGGCAATTGCGGACTGGTCTCCAGGACCTTCTGAATGTGGTATTCTGCTCTCTCTTCCTGGCCTTGGATCATAAACCGTTCCGCCTGGAGCATATTAGCCCGGAGGTCCTGCGGATCATTTTTCAGTACCCGCTCCAGATGTTCCCGCCCCTGATTCTCCTGGCCCTGTGCAAAGTAGGCCAGGGCCAGGAAAAAGTTGGCATCCCGGTGCTCAAGGTCCTGCTCCAGCGCGCTCTTTAAATTTTCCTCAGCTGCTGCGAAGTCGTTTGCGGACATTTGTCTTCTGGATCTTAACACCAGCATTTCCACATTATTGGGATCTTTCTCCAGGACCTTGTCCATCCTGGGCTCAGCCTGCTCCATGTTGTTCATAGTGAAATAAATGGCGGCAAGCTTCTGGCTGGCCACCAGGTCCTGGGGAAATTCCTGCTCCGCTTTCAGAAAGTATCTTTCTGCCTCCTGAATCTGGTTCATCCCCTGGTGCAGTTCGCCCAGGTTCAGCAGGGGCTGGACCTTATCTGGGTTATTCTCCCGGGATTTCTCCAGGATCCCGCGGGCATCCTGAAATCTGCCTTCTTCCAGGTATATTTGCGCCAGGATAAGGTACAGGTCAGGCTCTTGAGGAGACTGCTGAACAGCCTGCAGGAATTGCTCCTCTGCCTCTTTGAGTCTGTTGGCAGTGCGATAGAACTGCCCGAGATTCATTTTGGGCAGAGAGTCCTCGGGGTTCAGCCGGGCCGTCTTCTGGAGCACGCCCTCAGCTTCCTCTATTTTATCCTGCATAGTGTAGATTCTGGCCAGTTGAAAACCTGCTTGTGCAGAGGACTCCCAGCCGGATTCTAAAGCTTCCATGAGGATCTGTTCTGCCTTTTGGGGCTCACCCCGGGTCATGTACAGGTGACTCAGGAATATCCTGGCCGGCATATTCTCCGGGGCAATCTCGATAACTTGATGTACCTGCTCCATTGCGGTCTGCAGCTGGCCCTGTTCCCCCAGGATGCTTGCACTTATCAGCAGAGCCTGCACATTGTCCGGGTCTATCTTCAGGACCTTTTCCGCCATTTCCAGGCCGTCATCCTGCATGTTGCCCAGGGCGTATATCTCGGCCAGGCGCAGCGCAGCCTCTATATTTTCAGGGTCTGCATCCATGGTGCGCCTGTATAGCTGGAATGCCTGCCCCACCTCTCCCTGGTTCATATATACTTCCGCCAGATGAAAGTTGGCCTGGGCATGATCGGGATTTATCTGCAAAGCGTTACGCAGAGATATTCCGGCCTCATTGAGCTTGCCTTCCTCAAAGCTTTGCAGCCCCCTTTCCAGGTGCCTTGCAAAATTGTCTTCAGAGCTGGAGCAGGCCGGCAGGCCTGCAATAAGCATGATTACAGCCAGCAATACAATGCTTAGTGTGGTTGGATGCCTG
>PWFB01000127.1 GCA_003553695.1 Desulfonatronospira sp. | reverse complement strand
TTCGCGGTGGTCATCCTGGATCTGGGCCTGCCGCCCAATCCGGATAATCCAGTTGAAGGCTTCAGGCTGCTGGAGGATATCGTTTCCACATGGCCCCAGACCAAGGTCATCGTCACCACCGGCAATTCAGAACAGGTAAACGCAGTCCGGGCCATTGGTCTCGGGGCTGAAGACTTCTACGCCAAGCCGGTTGACCTGAACCTGCTCAATTTCATCCTGGAGCGGACCTTCAAGATCCACGAGCTGGAAGAGATAAACCGGCGCATGCAGCAGGATGCTGACGCAGGGGGTTCATTCTGCGGCATGCTGGGGGTCTCTCCGGCCATGGTCAAGCTGTTCCAGCGCATCAGGCAGGTGAGCGCCACGGACTATCCGGTGCTCATCACCGGGGCCAGCGGCACGGGCAAGGAAATGGCGGCCAGGGCAGTACACGCCCTGAGCAGCAGGGCCAGGCAGCCCCTGGTGATCATCAACTGCGGGGCCATTCCGGACAACCTCCTGGAGAGCGAGCTTTTCGGCCATGAAAAGGGCTCCTTCACCGGTGCGGTGGGCCGCAAGGCGGGTCGTTTCCAGCAGGCGGACAGGGGAACCCTCTTTTTAGACGAGATCGGAGAACTGCCGCTAAACCTGCAGGTCAAGATCCTGCGCTTCCTCCAGGAGGGTACCATCGAGAGGGTGGGCAGCGAAAAAACCATCACCCTGGATACCCGGATCGTCACCGCGACAAACGTTGATCTTGAAGCAGCGGTAAGCAAAGGCTCGTTCCGGGAGGACCTGTTCTTCAGGCTGAACGTGGTCCCGGTGAACATGCCTGATCTCAGGGACAGGCCCGAGGATATCCTGTTTCTGGCTCAGAACTTTCTGCGGGAAGAGGCCAAAGCCCTGGGCCGCGGTAATGTCCGCCTCATGCCGGGAGCCATCTCAGCCATGACCGCCTACGGGTGGCCGGGCAACGTGCGCGAGCTTCAGAACAGGATCCGCCGCGCCCTGGGGACCACGACAGGACACGCCATAGACGCTGCAGACCTGGGATTTGAGGAGCAGGACCAGGCACCGGACATGGATAGCGTTCAGACCTTAAAGGAGGCCAGGGACGCGGCTGAAATCAGGGCCGTCCGCCAGGCACTGGCCCTGCAGAACAACAATATAAGCCAGGCTGCCAAACTGCTCCAGGTCAGCCGCCCGACCCTGCATGATCTGTTGAAGAAACACGGTATTGAAATATAGGGATGTGACCGGTAATCGCGCAGAACGCATTGTCTGTCTTTACACTTGGCGAGAAGGGTGCGCTGTATAAAGGCACATGCCTTGCCGTCCCCTTGTCGTTTTTTCTGGCCGGGACATTTTCCAGGCTTGTGAAACAGTCTGATGGAAAACCCCTGGATTGAATCAAGCTGGTTGTATCCAGAAAACTGCACTGGAAATCCAGGGACCCCCCCCATTTAAACGGGTCTTATAAAACCGGATAAATATTTCAGCTTGTCTTTTCCAGGTATACAGGGATGAATTCAAACTCCTGCCGGGATTTTTGTGTTTGCAGGCTTCATAACATTCACACGGCCCTTCAAAAAACGTGTTGAAAATTTTCAGTGAGAAAAAATGCGCCCGGATGCAGGATATAATCTGCGTAACCTTTCAGGGGGGCGAAAGCTTGTCTGCTATAATGCACCTGCAATAAGACTTTTTGCAGTCACCTCTGCCATGTCTTCAAATTGCAGACATATATGAATGCCGCACTGTCCGATGTGCTGAAAATGCTCATAACCATCAAAAATGTAACGGATTATTATTTTTGGCATGCTATTTTCTATGACATTTCCTGTGGCGTAAAAATTCAACAGGATGTGAGGAGCAGGGAATGGCCGGCCAAAGCAGAAAAAGAGTTCATGTAAAAAAGGATTACAACATAAGCTCAATCTTGTCCCCCTGCAGGAAATTCTACGCCCTGTGTTCTGTTGGAAAAGATGCTCAAGGACTTTATCCGGGAAGAGGAATTTTCAGACATGAAAGCTCATGAGAAAAGAGGGTTTACAAGAAAAAGCGTTGTCCTGCCGGCCATTGTTTATGAAAGTTCGGATGAGCCCAATGTAGGCAGATACTTTCCCGCCACGGTTTACGATATTTCCTTTGGGGGTATATGTCTCTCCTTTCCCCTGGAGAGGGAGAATAAAGTCGAGTTCCTCAAAGCCTGGTCCGAGTATGAGGTCATTTGCCATCTTTCAGACTCGGATGAACCTTCCCGCTTCAAGTGTATCCCGCATTATGTCGCCAGGGACGATAATACCCTCAAGGTTGGAGGGTCCATTGTGGAGGCCTCAGCGGACAGCCATGACAAGCTGAGCCGGTACCTTGCGCACTGCCCCCCGGCCGGGTCTGTCTAAGAAGCGCCAGCAAAAAGTCTCTTGCAGATCTCTCTTGACAAATTTTCGGATACGATAAAATATCGTTCGAAATTCGTAATAAAGAGGCACGAGATAATGTTCTGCAAGATGATTACAATGGCGTTGATTTTTGTTTTTCTTTTATGCGGCCAGATTCATGGAAGAACTCTTTATGTCACTGATGAGCTGAGCATAACCATGCGCACCGGTCCCAGCCTCCAGCACAGGGTGGTCAGGATGCTGCCCTCGGGCACTGCTTTTCAGGTCCAGGAGGAGTCCGGAGACTATTACCGCGTCCGCACCACTGACGGCAATGAGGGATGGGTGCTGAAGCAGTACACCATGGACAGGACGCCCAGGAAAATGGTCATCAGTCAACTGGAATCAGACATCAGCGAATTGCGGGAGAGTCTGCCGGCCAGTGAGCAAAAGGCCGCTGAACTGGAAAAAGAAAACCATGAACTCAGGACAAAACTGCAGACCATTGAACATGAATTTGATGAGTTGAGTCAGAGATACGATACACTGCTGGAGGATTCCGGCAATATTGACGGCATAAAGCAGGACCTGGAGCGCGCCACCAGGTCTCTGGAGCACAAAGAGGTGCACATCATGCATCTTGAGCAGGAAAATCAGGAACTGCGCTCCCAAAAGAATATTCAATGGTTCCTGGCCGGGGGCGGCACCATTGCCTTCACCGCCCTGTTGGGCTTTATTCTGGGCAGGGTTCAGAGGAAACAGGCCAGGAGGATCAATTATTGATCCCCGGGTTGAGTCGCTGCAAGGACACAGCTTGTCCATGCCTGCCATGATGCGTCTGCAACAAGTTGAAAACATGTATACAGTCTTGGCGGTAACCAGGACAAAAAAAGGGGCGTCTCAGCTGAGGCGCCCCTTTTTTTGTCCTGCAGGGTATTATTTGCCGGGATTTGCTTTATGAGTGCAGCCAGGGTCAAAAAAACGGCTGTTGAGTGTCCTGAAAAATGGTCCGCCGGCCGGAAAGCTAGCCTTTGCCATGAATTCCCAGGTTCTGGTACAGGGTCTTGTAGTCCAGGTTGTCGTTAACCAGCTGGCAGCCCTGCTTGATCTTGACTTCTTCTCTGAGCTTGGTGCGGTTGAGGATCTTTTCCATTTTCTGGGCCACGGTGAAGGTGTCCTCACGGGCAACTATAACCGGGATGCCCA
>PWFB01000010.1 GCA_003553695.1 Desulfonatronospira sp. | reverse complement strand
CGCATTGAATCCACACAGGACCAGGTGGCACTGGATGATGTTGATCTGGCGGCGGTTATATTCAAGTCCTGGTATAACTGCAGCCATTATATCGAGGGCAAGAATATCGATTTTGCAAGTGAGCTGGAGCAAGAAGGGCAGTTACTGGTTCGTGGCGAAGCTGAATATCTGGCTCAGGTCTTTCAGAATCTGTTTGAAAACAGCATCAAGTTTGTTCCCATGGAGGGATTTATTCAGGTGCTGGTGAGACAAAAGGGCAGTCAGGCCTGGGTTGGGGTGCAGGACAATGGTCCCGGCATCCCGGCTGCAGAACAGCAGAGGATATTCGAACGATTCTACAGGGTCAAAAAGGACAAGAAAAAGGTCAAAGGTACCGGACTTGGGCTGGCCATATGCAAAAACATCATCAAGGCCTTTGGAGGAAGTATCTGGGTGGAAAGCCCGGTACCGGGCAGTGACAGTGGATGCATTGTCTGGTTTTCATTGCATAAGACAGAACTTTAAACCCGGTCGTCAAACTGGCACGAATGCTTGATGCTGGTGCCCTGGACGATGAACATGGTGGTCTCGGCTATATTGGTGGCCAGATCCGCCACCCGTTCAAAGCGCCTGGCGATGTTTATGCTCTGCACGCCCTGCTCAACTGCACCACTGTTCATGCTCATATGCTCGATACTGAGTTTGAGGACTTTTGAGTTTATTTCATCCACCTCAAAATCCATGCGGCATACATTTATGGCCCTATCTGTATCCGGTGAAGAAAAGGCGATTATGGCTTCCTGAAGCATGTCGTAAGCCTTCTGGCCCATGATCTGGATCTGGTCGTAAAAATCCAGGGGAGGGTGCAGGCTTAAAAATATGGTGGCATCGGATATGTTGGCCGATTCGTCCCCTATGCGCTCCAGGTCCTTGCTCAGGCGCATGGCTCCCAGGATAAAGCGCAGGTCCCTGGCCACGGGCTGCTCCAGGGCCAGAAGCCGCAGGCACAGCTGGTCTATGAGCACTTCCAGTTCATTTATCTCCTTGTCGTGATCCACCACCTCCTGGGCCAGATCCGCATCCATGCGGGAGAAAGCGTTCACGGTCTTGCTCAGGGCCTGCTCCGTCTGGACCACCATCTGCATGACCTTCATGTTCAGCCTGTCCAGTTCCTGTGTCAAATGTGTCATGTCTTGTCTCCTGATAAGATAAAAATTAACCGAATCTGCCGGTTATATATTCTTCTGTGGTTTTTTCTCGGGGATTGGTGAACATGGTGATGGTATCCCTGTACTCAATGAGCTCTCCCAGGTACATATATGCGGTAAAGTCTGAAACTCTGGCTGCCTGCTGCATGTTGTGAGTGACGATGACAATGGTATAACTCTCTTTGAGATAATAGATCAGCTCTTCTATCTTGGAGGTGGAAATGGGGTCCAGGGCCGAACAGGGTTCGTCCAGCAGAATTACATTGGGTTCAATGGCTATGGCCCTGGCTATGACCAGCCTCTGCTGCTGCCCGCCGGATAATCCCAGGGCACTTTCATGCAATCTGTCCTTGACCTCGTCCCAAAGGGCAGCGCCTTTCAGCGACTTTTCCACCACTTCACTCAGATGCTTTTTGTTCCTTATGCCCTTGAGGCGCAAGCCAAAGGCGATATTATCGAAGATGGACTTGGGAAAAGGGTTGGGTTTTTGAAAGACCATGCCCACTTTGCGCCTGAGTTCGGCCACATCCACTTTGGAATCATATATATTCTCTCCGTCCAGTGTTATCTCCCCCTGCACCCTGCAGACATCTATCAGATCGTTAAGCCGGTTGAAACAGCGCAACAGGGTTGATTTGCCGCAGCCGCTGGGACCGATAAAGGCTGTGGCCCGTTTTACAGGAATTTTCATGTTAACGGATTTCAGGGCCTGGGTTGAGCCGTAAAAAAGGTTGAGATCCTTGACCTCCAGGCAGCAGTGTTCCTTGTCCAGACTTACTTTATTATTGGGATTCATGGCCTGAGCCATACCCTGGGATATGGGATTTTTGGGCAGAATCTGTTCAGCATGCATGAAAAAACCTCTTCTTGTAATTTTTTTGGACAAGCCCTTGCTCAAAGGACTCTCGTATTGATGACCTGAATATACCTACATTTCATTTGTTACAAAAGCATTACGAGAAGGTTACTTTTAAAGCAAAATACAAAGCGCAGGTGTCCAGTCTCTAGGCAGGCAGAAAAACTTTTTAACTGTTTCACAATTGTAACAATATCACCACATGTTCGGCATGAAAAACAATCCAAAGATGTTTAAAACACTTTTCATGTCAGGGCTGGACAGTCATCCAGCCTTATTTTCAACCATTTTATGGAGGCTTAAAATGAACAGATTTTTGCTTTTGATGGGTTCTTTGATTTTTGGGTTGTGCCTGATGGCAGGGCCGGTAAAGGCTGGCGAGCTTAAGATCAATGGCTCAACCACAGTCTTGCCGGTTACCCAGGTGGTGTCGGAGGCCTTTATGGAAGACAATCCCGGTTTCAATTTCTCTATTTCCGGTGGGGGTTCCGGCAGGGGAATCGCGGCCTTGATCGACGGCACCACTGATATCGCCCAGACTTCAAGGTGGATAAGAGACAGCGAAGTAAAACAGGCTGTTGACAATGGCATCTATCCCGTGCCCTTTGTCATTGCCCATGACAGCATCATCCCTGTGGTGCATCCGGATAATCCCGTAGATGAACTGAGTCTGGAAGAGCTCAGGAAAATCTATAACGGCGATATTACCAACTGGTCAGAGGTTGGTGGACCGGACCGGAGAATTACCATTATTTCCAGAGACTCCGATTCAGGTACCTACGTAGTCTGGGGCGACAAGGTGCTCAAGGGCGATCGCATGACTCCCAGGGCCCAGATGCTGGCCTCCAACGGAGCCATTGTCCAGGCTGTCCAGGATAACCGGCATGCAATCGGGTATATCGGCCTGGGCTATCTTACCGACAGGCTCAAAAGCGTGAAGGTTGACGGTGTGAAGCCCCCTTCCACAACCACAGCATCAGGCGAATACCCTGTTTCCAGGAGCCTGTGGCTGATTACCAACAACTGGCCTTCCGGGGATGTGCTCAGGTTCATCAACTACATTCAGCATCCGGGTAACGCTGAGCTCATTGTTGAGGGCGGATATGTTCCCATCTGGTAACGGTTCTGCTGCATAAAAAATACTGAGGGGGTAGAGGCCCGGTTGCCCTGCTCCCTCAATATTTCCAGGGTGGTATAAAGTTATTTTCATAATAAATAGTTAAACACACCAGCATAAGTGAATCATATGGCAGTCATCTCCAGCCAGAAAAAAGATCTCCTGGTACACGGGATTTTTCTACTTATTGGGGCCAGCGGAATAATCATCCTGACCCTGATTTTTCTTTTTCTGATCTTAGAAGGCCTTCCTATATTCGACGTTGTCTCAGTCAGGGACTTTGTCCTGGGCAAGGAGTGGTATCCAACGGATATCAACCCGGACTACGGCATTCTGCCGCTGATAGCCGGTTCTGCCAGCGTGGTGGCCCTGGCCTCGATCATGGCCATTCCCCTGGGAGTGTTCAGCGCCATTT
>PWFB01000204.1 GCA_003553695.1 Desulfonatronospira sp. | reverse complement strand
CTCTTCTGGGAAGTGCAGCCAAACCTGCTGCTGCGGATGACTTCGGCCGTGAGTTTTTGTCTTTGGTCCTGGCTGTCCGGGTTGTAGACAGCCAGGACCAGGCTCAGGAGCACATAGATAAATACGGATCAGGACATTCCGAGGCCATTTTGACCAGGGACTACTCGAGCTCCATGCGGTTCATGCGGGAAGTGGACGCTTCCGCGGTATTTGTCAATGCCTCCACCAGGTTCAACGATGGAGGACAGTTCGGGCTGGGTGCCGAAATAGGCATATCCACCTCCAAGCTGCACGCATACGGTCCCATGGGGGTGCGGGAACTCACCAGCACCAAGTTTGTGGTCCTGGGAGAGGGACAGATCCGCGGATGAGCACGGGGCAGGCAGGGTTTCACTGGCAAGTCACCAAGATTGAATTCGGATTCGAGGTGCAAAGCCCTAGATGAGTCAGGACCAGGAATATGTAGAGCACAGGGTGAATGAACTTCGCCGGGAAATAAACCTGCATAATTATTATTATTATGTCCTGGACGATCCAGTGATAAGCGACGCAGAGTATGACCGGATGCTGGCGGAGCTCAAGGATCTGGAAGATAAGTATCCCCGGCTTAAGCACCCCGGATCGCCCACCATGAAAGTCGGTGCCCCGCCGGCAGGGCAGTTCCAGCACAGGGAGCACTCCCTTCCCATGTACAGCCTGGACAACAGCTTTTCCCTGGAGGAGGTCCGGGAGTTTGTTCTAAGGATCAGGAAGCAGATCCCGGACTCGGATCCGCATTTCTGGGCTGAACCCAAGCTGGACGGACTTGCAGTGGAGATAATTTATGAAAACGGGCTGTATGTTGCCGCCAGCACCAGGGGGGACGGTTACGTGGGCGAGGACGTCACGGACAATATAAGGACCATCAGGAATCTTCCCCTGGCTTTATTCCATGTCGACCACCTGCCTGAATACCTGGAGGTGCGCGGTGAAGTGGTGATCCCCAGGAAGGAGTTCGCCCGCCTTAACGAGGACAAGGCCCGGAAAAAGGAAAAGGTCTTTGCCAACCCCAGAAACGCAGCTGCCGGTTCCGTGCGCCAACTGGACTCCAGGATTACAGCCTTTAGACCTCTTTATTTTTTTTGCTACGGCACAGGTATAAGCAGGTTCAAGTCCGGTGCCGGCTGGCAGAGCCAGGAGGATATGGCCAGGGGACTCAATGCCCTGGGCCTGCCTACGGTTCCGGGAGGGCGAATCTGCAGGGATCCAGAGGAAGTGGAGCAATACTTCAGGGAACAGCTGGACCGGCGCGAACTAAGCGATTTTGAAATAGACGGCCTGGTGATCAAGGTCAACGACATAGGCCTGCAGCAAAGACTTGGCTTTACCTCCAGGGCCCCCAGGTGGGCCATGGCCGTCAAGTTTCCGGCTCTTCAGGGCAGGACCCGGCTCAAGGATATCCAGGTGCAGGTGGGGCGGACCGGGGCGCTGACCCCGGTGGCCATACTGGACCCCCTGAACCTGGGCGGGGTTGTGGTTTCCAGGGCCAGCCTGCATAATGAAAACGAGATACGCTCAAAGGACCTGAAGATCGGGGATCTGGTCCTGGTTCAGCGGGCTGGCGACGTTATCCCGGAAGTGGTCCGCCCTGAGACCCGGGAAAGAGACGGCACTCAAAAAGATTTTGTTTTTCCGGAAAAGTGTCCAGCGTGCCGGAGCCCGGTTGCACGCATAGATGACGAAGCCGCCATTCGCTGCCTGAACATGTCCTGCCCGGCCAGACTGGAGCAGCAGCTCATATATTTCGCGGGCAAACAGGGGCTGGATATTGAGGGCCTGGGCAGGCAATGGATAAAAGTCCTGGTGGAAAAGAGGCTTTTATACAGTCCTGCGGATATTTTCCGATTAACCCTTGATGATCTTCTGCCCCTGGATGGAATGGGCAAAAAGCTGGCGCAAAATATTCTGGATTCTATAGAAAAGGCAGCTCAAAAAGCTACTTTGCCCCGGCTTATAGCAGCCCTGGGCATCAGGCATGTGGGAGTGGAAACCGCCAAGAGGCTGGCTGAAAATTACAAGGACCTGGATGAGCTGGCCGCTGCTGACGAGAACAGCCTGCAGCTGATTGAGGATATGGGCCCAAAGGTGGCTTCATCCATAGCCCGCTTTTTCGCTAACCCTCAAAATAGAAAGCTCCTGGAAGAGTTTAAGGAAATCGGCCTTTGGCCTTCGCTTGCACCCGGTACCGGAGAGGATCTTCCCCTTAAAGGAAAAAAGCTGGTTTTCACGGGCGCAATGCAGGCCCTTTCCAGGGACAGGGCCAGAGAAATGGTGGAGAAGCTGGGAGGAAAGGTGTCCAGTTCTGTTTCCAGAAATACAGACATGCTGATTGTAGGGGAAAACCCCGGTTCAAAGCTGACCAAGGCCCGCGAGTTGGGCCTGGAGGTTTTGAGGGAAGAAGAGTTTTTATCCCGCATAACGAAATGGTCTATATGAACCCAGCTCAAAACTTCCCAGTAAGATTTTTCATGAATCGTAACCAAACAAAATGGTTCAGGGGCTTTGCAAAAAGGATATCCTTCAGGCAACTTACTTCCTGTGTGCAAATGTCCCGGACCATGGATGAGCAACTCGACATCAGATAAATACATTTCAAGGAGGCATTATGCAGACACAGATAGTGGTCATGGGCGCCAAGGGCCGCATGGGAAGCACCATTTCCAGGCTGGCCATGGAGGATTCCCAGCTGGACCTTGTGGGAGTGGTTGAAACAGAAGGCAATCTGGACAGCCTGGATAATTTTTCCTGCCGGGTGGACAGTGATCTTTCCAGGATACTGGATTCTTACCCGGGTGCGGTGGTGATTGACTTTACCGTTCCTGAGGCAAGCATGGATACCGCCGGCAAGTGTTCCAGAGCTGGTGCTGCCGCTGTAATAGGCACCACCGGGTTTACTCCGGAGCAGTCCAGGGAGCTTGAAAACATGGCTCTGTCCACCAGGCTTTTCTGGGCCCCGAACATGAGCGTGGGCATAAATGTCTTGATTCAGATTCTGCCGAAACTGCTCAAGAGCCTGGGAGAGAAGTATGACTTGGAAATAATGGAGATTCATCACAAGTTTAAAAAGGACGCCCCTTCAGGCACTGCGGTAAAGCTGGCCCAGATTCTGGCTGAAGCCAAGGGGCTGGATATGGACAGACACGGGGTATACGCCCGTCACGGCATGATCGGCGAAAGACAGAAAGACGAACTGGGTGTCCAGACCCTGCGCGGCGGGGATGTAGTTGGAGAGCACACCTTTTATTTCCTGGGCCCCGGCGAAAGGGTGGAGGTGACTCACAGGGCTCATTCCAGGGAAACTTTTGCTCAAGGGGCGTTAAGGGCTGCAAGCTGGCTGGCAGAGCAAAAGCCCGGAAAACTTTATTCGATGGCGGATATTTTTTCCTGAACAGATGCGTATAATAGAATAAAGTTGCACTGGTTCAGGCATAAAAAAAGGTAACTATTCAGCACCTGTGGGCGAAAAGCCAGGGGCCGGGGGTTCGGCAAACTGGGTCCCGCACTTACTTTTTCTATGTCTGATCAATTTTTAAATCAAAATTTGCCAGAAAGTAAGTG
>PWFB01000041.1 GCA_003553695.1 Desulfonatronospira sp. | reverse complement strand
GCGGGAATTTGCAGCCTTTGCCGGGGAAATTGATCCGCGCATCAGGGTGCATTGTATCTTTGCCCCTCCTGACGAGCATCCGCCTGAACTTTATTGTAAATGGCGTTTTGAACTCGGGCCTTAGCTTTCCTGTTGCTCGTAGGTCTCCAGGATCTCCTTGTAGTCGTCGAACCAGTAGGCCTTGGGGTTGCGGGTACAGATATGAACCTTGCCGCTTTCATCCGGGTCAGCCGCCCGGTGATAGCGGAAAACGATGTTTTCATCGGTCATGGCCAGGACCTCTATTTTGCCCGAGGCATGAGACATGGTCAGTTTGGCCCTTTTTCCCAGACCGGAGCACTTGCTCCTGGCATTCTGGAAAACGTTGAAGGCTTCTTCAACGGGCACGGCATAAGGCTTGTTGCCCACAGTGGGTCTGCAGATGAAGATGTAGTAGGGCGCTACTCCCATATAGGAAAGCCTGTTGAAAAGCTCTCCCAGAACCTCCGGGTCGTCGTTGACACCTCTAAGCATTGGGGTCTGGTTGCAGAGAATGCCTCCGGACCTGATGAGCCTGTCGCATGCCTCCAGGCTGACGTCGGTCATTTCCCTGGGGTGGGTGTAGTGGGTCATGAAGTAGATCCTTCTGTCCGGAAGACTGTACTGTTTAACCAGTTCCAGCAGGTCCTGGTCGTTGAGGACCCGGTATGGATTGTAGGACAGAAGCTTGGTGCCTATGCGGATGATTTTTACATGCTCAATTCTGCGCAGCCTGGAGATCAGTTTTTCCAGCCTGGAAGTGGAAAGCATGAGCCCGTCGCCGCCGGTTATCAGCACATTGTTTATTTCCGGGTGATTGCGCACATATTCACAGGCAGCGTCCAGATCTGTGAGGACTTCGCGCTGCTCGGGATGGATGAAAAGCCTCTTGCGGAAGCAATACCTGCAAAACCCCCCGCAGGCATCGCTGGCCAGGAATACCGCTGTGCTGACATACTTGTGCTGAAGCCCGGGCAGGACTGAATAACTCTGTTCGTTGGAGGCATCCAGACGTCCCCACTGGTCCAGTTCCTGCACGGCAGGTATAATGATCTTGCGGATGGGATCATCCGGGTCGTCCCAGTCCACCAGGGAGAGGTAGTAGTCGTTGGATCTGAATTCGAAGGTGTCCATTACCGGGGCCAGCTGTTCCAGGTCCCTGGAAGTCAGGCCCGGGACTTTATTTATATCGTTTATGTACTGTGGCGTGTGCATGTTGCCTCCATTTAAAACTGGTTTGAATAATGCATGAGATACCAGGGGCTGCTCTCCGCCGGCACTTGAGGGTTTGAACTCAAGGGGCGGGTTTTGAGCCGGCAGCCTGTTGAATTGAAAAGGAGTGACAGGCAGGCTAGGTTCTAAGATGTGACTGCAAAAAGTCATTTTTGCAGTCACAGACGTCAGAAGTCAGAGATCAGAAGTCAGTAAAAACAAAGAGTTATGTAGATTGTTGGTTCCTGAATTATTCATTTTCCGACTTTTTGCAGTCGCATCTTCTAATGAACTCTTTAATATTTAAATCTAGCATAATATGGCTTTGTGTCAAATGTTTTTAAATTTTTCTGCAGTGATCCCTTTTGATTATCCATTTTTGTATCCAGAAATTTCTTGTGTTGCAGACTTTTCTTGAGGGCTTAGGGTCGTGATGCCGAAATTTTTGTTGAGATGAGACGGGTATGCAGGTGCCAGGTTTACATATTTGTAATATAGTCTTTGAATTTTTCATCAAATTGTAAAAAAGTCGGGTGGAAAACAAATGTTTTCAGACAGGGAGGATGTCCTTTTTTCGGATCTGCATCTGAAAGAGGATACTTTTTATTTTCTTTACGTAGGGGAGATCAAGGCGGACTGCCTGAATCAGTTTGTATCCGAAACCCTGGGCAAGATACATGGAGGCAGGTTCGAGTGCATCTCCATTGTCCCGGATGTAATGGAGTCTTATCCGCACCGGAATATACTGGTGATAAATTCACTGGCCAGGAATCTCTATACCCGGACCAGCAGAAAATACAGCTGCCGCATGAAGGCAGGGGAGTTTGCAGGCGAGGTGTCCAGATCCGCCACAGTGCGCAGGCTGGCGGAGATGCTTATTGCCAGGCAGGGCAGACTTTACATTCATGTTTATGAGTCGCTGCCCCAGCTGGAACTTGCTCAAATGCCCGGGGCCTTTCTCCTGGGTCCGGAGGGAAGCGTGGCCTCCATCTGGAACAACAAGCTTTACCAGCTGCAGATGTTGAGCGGGCAGGTGCCTCTTATGGACTACCGCATCTGCCGGAATGTGCAGGAGCTTTACTCCAGCGTGGAAAGCGTGTCTCCGGAATGGACTGAGGGTATCTTTGTCAGCAGGCCTTATTCCGCTGCCGGAGTCAACAGCTTTATTATCCGCTCCCCCGGGGAACTTTTGGACAAAGAACCTCTGAACCAGGATACGTATTTCATCAGCCGATACGTGCCGCATGATCTTGATCCCACAGTCCTGGGGGTGGTGGGCAACGAGGATGACGTGTTCATTGCCGCCATTGCCGACCAGGAGATTGAAAACGGCAACAGTTTCCGGGGATCGGCATTTCCGTCATCTTTATCCCATAAGGAGCAGTCAGAGGTCCGGGAGCACGCCCGCATGGTGGGGCGGGCACTGGGCCGGAGCGGATACAGAGGGATTTTCGGCTGCGACTTTATTGTGGATCATCAGGGGCGGATTTTCTTTGTGGAAGTAAATGCCCGCAAACAGGGAACAACCATGGAAATGTGCTGCACACTGGAGAATGCACTGCCCAAGGATACGCCGTCCCTTATGGAAATGGAATATCATGCTGTGGTGCACAACAGGCTGCCGCCGGGCAGGCAGGAGATCAAGGAGGCCATACAGGGGCTTTGCTGGCGCACTTACAATTTCAAGGTGGACCGCGAAGTGGTGACCAACTACTTTCTTCCCATGGACGAGGATGAAAGGGATCTCTTCCGACAGGTTCGCCAGGAGGGGGTGCAGCACAAGATGATTATTGTGGAACACCCCGGGCACCAGCGTTGTGTCATGCCTGGATCTTTTCTGGGCCGGGTAGTGGCAGTAGCCACCAACAGGGAAGACATGGACCGGGACATCAGCCTGGGCAAATTCATGCTGCAGGAATCTATAACCATCAGGGAATGATTATGCTTTTCAAAGAACATCTGGATGAATACACTGAAGATTTTTTTGACCTTCTTTACTCGGGAGAACACAGGGAAGACAGTGCTGAAGATGCTTCCCGGGTGCGGGAGATGATTCAAAAGGCCCAGTCGGGAAACTGTGTGCAGGACATTGTGGATCTTTTTCTTTTTTTGAAGCAGGCCAGGATGGAAAAAGGCTTGAGCCCTGAATTTACAGGGCTTGCACGAAGCGATGCCCTGGGCCTGGCGCTGAAGCACCAGAACCTGGACGAACACGGGGTCAGCCTGGGGGGCCGGGTGAACCAGGCCGCTTCCATTGTGCAGCAGGCAGGGGACAGGGTGAACAGTTACCTGGAGGCCAGGGACAGGGAGGCCCCAAGCGGGATGCTGCTCTGGGAGCGTATCCAGGAAAACCATTCCCGCATCAGGGAAGTGCTGGGCATGTCCATGCAGGACTGGGACTCTTTTTCCGGGCAGCTCAAATATGCCATTGAGTCTCCTCAGACCCTGGAATCCATCCTGAATCTGCCCCCAAGGGCCCTGGAGGAAGTGGGCCGGGTTACCAGGGATTACCGCATGCGGCTTACTCCCTACTATGCAGGCCTGATTATGCCGGAAAGGCTGGATGATCCGGTGCTTCTGCAGGCCGTGCCCACCGGGGAAATGGTGGACAATGCAGGAATAGAGATTCCCCCGGTGGCTGCGGATCATTCTCCGGCCAGGCTTATTGACCAGTTTTATCCCCGGGTGGTGACCATCAAGGCCACCAACATGTGCGCCATGTACTGCACCCATTGCCTGCGCATAGCCCATATCGGCAAAAAAGACCGCATCTATACCGAGCAGGCCTACGGCGAGGCCCTGGATTACATCCGCCGGGACACGCGCATAAGAGATGTTCTGATAACCGGCGGGGACGCCTTTATGCTCCCCAACAAGGTTTTGCGCAACATACTGGCGGAACTGGACAGTATGGATCATGTGCGCCTGAAGCGCCTGGGCACCAGGATCCCGGTGACTACTCCCCAGCGGGTGGATCAGGAGCTTCTGGATATCCTGGAGGAAAGCAACGACAAAAAGCCGTTGCGGGTGGTCACCCAGATCAATACCGCCCAGGAGATAACCCCGGTTTCCAGAGAGGCCTTCAAGCAGATCTCCAGGGTGGTTTTTGCAGTGCTCAACCAGGCGGTGCTTTTGAAAGGCATAAACGATACCTTCGTCAAGATGGCTCACCTGTGCGAAACAATCCAGGAAGCCTATGTCCGGCCCTATTACATTTTCAACTGCAGCTACCGTAATCCCCAGTTTAGCCATCTGCGGGTGCCCGTGGAAAAGGGCCGGGATATTGTGGAGGGCATGTACGGAAACATATCCGGGGATGCCATTCCCAGGTACATAGCCACGGCCGGGGGCAAGATTCCCCTGCATCGCAGCAATGTCCTGGGCCGGGACCAGGGCGACATCATCCTGCAGAAACCCTGGAGTGGTGAACAGGTTAAGTACCCTGATGCGGATCCCGAGGTGTATTCAGAATCCCGGTGGGGACTGAAGAGATATGAGTAAGTGTTCACCTTAATGATATTAGCTCCAGTGGTCCGGAAATTCGGCAAACAGGACGTAAAAACTCGCTGAAACAGCACATGATACAGAAAATTGCAGAGGACATATATTCCAGGCAGCAGGAAATGCTGGATCTTTTGAGGCGGCTGGTGCTCATCCAGAGCGGCAGCCACAACAAAGAGGGCCTGGACCGCATGGCTGAGACCATGGCCCAAGAACTAGCCGGAACAGGGCTTGAGTCCGAGGTTCTTTCCTTTGCCCACTGCGGCAACATGGTCCTTGCCCGGACCCCCAGGGCCCGGGAACAAAAAGGAATGCTCCTGGTGGGACACATGGACACGGTATTTGCTGCGGACACTTCGTTTGACTGGTATCATGAGGACGAGACATACGCCTATGGTCCCGGGGTCCTGGACATGAAGGGCGGTCTGGTGGTGGCTGTATTCGCCCTCAAGGCCCTGGCCGAATACGGCCTGCTGCAGGATCTGGCAGTGACTGTTTTCTGCAACTCTGACGAGGAGGTGGGTTCGCCTTATTCCAGGGAACTGATAGAGGAGTTGAGCGGCAAAAGCAAGATGGCCCTGGTCCTGGAAGGAGGCGGCCTTGAGGGAGAGGTTGTCGTTGGCCGCAAAGGAAAGATCGGCCTGCAGGTGCAGGTATGGGGACAGGGAGGACATGCCGGGAATTTTTCCGGCAGTCACAAGCCAAGCGCTGTTCTGGAAGCCGCTCATAAGGTGGTCTCCCTGGAAGGGCTGAATTGTCCACCGCAACTCCAGGTCAATGTCGGCCGGTTCCAGGGGGGAACAATGGCCAATTGCATCCCGGAAAAAGCATTGCTGGATGTGGATATTCGCTTCCAGGATGAAGACGGGGCAAAGTTTGTACAGGACAGTATTGAAAGGATACTGAAGAAGCCTGAAGTGCCGGGAACAAGCTGTACCTGGGAAGTATCATCTTCCCGCCCTCCCATGCCCGAGGGGGGGCGGGGGGAAGTGCTTTACAGCCTGGCCCGGGAGGCTGCCGGGGAGCTGGGGATTCCCCTGGGCCGCGAGGGGCGCGGAGGTGTATCCGATGCCAATTTCATCGCGGCCGCTGGGCTTGCGGTGCTGGACGGCCTGGGTCCTGTAGGGGATTTTGATCACAGCCCCGGGGAGTACATTTTAAAAAAGAGCCTGCCCCAGAGATGCGCCCTTACCGCTGCCTGCATCCTGAAGGGACTGCATCAGGACAAGTGACATCCAGAACGCTGCTCATCCGCTGGCTCTGGCCCTGGCCTGAGCCTCCTGCCCGGACTTGTTGCCGGCCCTTAAAATATCTGCCAGATCCAGCCAGAATTCACTGACGTCGGGACGCAGGGCCACGCTCTGCCTGGCCAGGGATTCGGCTATTTCCGGGTCATCCCCGCTGTCCAGATAAATCCTGGCCATGAGGTTCAGGGAAAAGGCGTCCCTGGGATCCTGCAAAAGGGCCTGATGCAGAAATTCCCGGCTCTGTTCCTTCTGGTCCTGTTTCCAGGCAAGTCTTGCCAGGTGCCTGGGGGCAAGGCCGGCTCCATCCCTGGTTTGGCCCGCATCCTGATAGCACCGGGCTGCCTTTTCAAACTCCTCGCTGTTCTCAGCCAGCTGACCCAGCCTGAGCAGGCTGTAGGCATGGGAGGAATCGATTTCCAGACATCTTTCAAAAAGGCCGGCAGCCTCCTGGGAGTCACCCTGCTTGAGGCAGACGCAGCCCAGGTTGTACCAGGCCATGAGGTTTTCACTGTCCCTGGCGGTGATTTCCTTGAAATGCTGTCCGGCCAGTTCCAGCCTGCCCAGGCGGGCATAACATATGGCCAGGGAATTGCGGGCCAGCAGGTTGTTTTCATCCGCAGCCAGGGCCTGTTTGTATTCCTCCAGGGCGGCAAAGGTGTCCCCCTGGCTGAACAGGGAGTCCGCGCTCACGGTCAGGGTCAGGGAGTCAAAGCAGGCCATTCTGGGGGGAGTGGTGAGCCGGGCATGCTCCAGGGCCTTGCGGCAGTTTTCCAGTGTATCTGTTTTGGAATAGCTCAGGCAGGGAAAATCGGCCAGGGCCAGGCTTGCCTGGATGTGCAGCGAGGATTTGATCTCCTCCAGTAAATTAAGCCAGGGTTCTTTAAGGCTTGAGGAATTCTGACCGGAAAAATAAAACACCATGCAGGTTGAACTGTATCTGCCGCTCAAGGGCTGCGGGTCAAAAATCCTGTCCACCAGCCTTATTATTTCCTGGACCAGGTTTTCCCCGTCAATGCCTTTGCTCTGAGTGTCCCTGCCCGGATATTCCAGCTTGAGCATGGCCATGCAGAAGGATTCATCCTGAATTCTGGCCCTGGTCCACAGGGAGAGAAAGTCCCGGTAGGAATAAAGCCCGGTAAAAAGATCCCGGGGCTGAATATCCCTGGGCAGTATATCCTGTTTTTCCAGCAGGCTTTCCTTTTCCGCCAAAAGGCTCAGTTTGTCTCCGGGCTCTATCTTCCAGGCCGGGTCGTTGAGGTAGAGAATTTCCGCTATGGAAACCTCTTCCTGCACTTCCTGGATGGCGATCTCACCTTTGTGTATGGCCGGGTAGGTCCCGGAGGTATAATGTCCGGCTTTTTTTATGGACTGGGACTGTCCGTTGAACTTCTGGGACCAGACCAGGAATTTCTGGCCTTCAATGGCGTCCATGTTTTTTCCGAGATTTATCACCAGACGGTTCAGGGGCAGAACTTCCAGAATTACTCCGCCATGCTGCAGGATCTGGCTGAAGGCAAAGGCCTTGCTGCCGTGATTCTCCTTGGACACTTTCAAAGCCTCTTCTGCCTTGCGACAGACAAGGCGGGCCAGTTCAAAGGAGGATCTTTGAAACTGCGGCCCCTTGACGTCCTGGGGGAAGAGGCTCCAGCCGATACCGGCGCTCAGGGATATCTTTTCCCCGGAAACAGGGAATTCAAATACCAGGGAAGATATCCTGCTTCTCAGGTTCCCGGCCAGTTCCCTGCATCTGGCTGCCGGGGCCTGGGGCCAGAACACGGCCAGGGTGTCGTTGCACAGCCTGGCGGAAACCGCCTGTTCAGGCAGCTCCTTTCGAATATGCTCAGCCAGTTCAGAAAGCACCTGGTTGCCGAAGGTATAACCGAATGTCTCGTTGATTCTCTTGAAACGGTCCGGATTTATCAGCATTACGCAGAAAGTGGCGCTGTACCGATCCAGACCTGAATCCATGGAAGCAGCCGGCCCCAGGGTCAGGCTGGCCTGGATATCCTCCACGGCTTTTTCCAGAATCTGCTGGAATTTTTCCTGGTTGTAGAGACCGGTAATGGAATCGGTGATGCACTGTTTCTGCAGCAGGATCTTGTCCAGGCAAAGGGAAATGATGCCTGGAAGGTTTGAGGATAAGGCATGCATACGATCCCGGTCAGTACCCCGGGCCATGAAAATCCCCAGAAACCGGCCATCATGAACCAGGGGAAGCAGGATCCGGTCTTTTTCCACAGCCGGAACAATTTCCTGGTCCTGGTACATAATGGAAGGTATGTCCTGTGGAAAATACAGGCTGTATGCAGAAAAGGAAATGACGGCCTGCAGTGAATCCCTGAGCACGGATTCAAAAAGAATCAGATCGCTTTTGTCCAGACTGGGCTTCATTGGACCTCTTTAGCAATGCTTTATGAAATTAAACGTAATTGTTTGCCATAATGATAATTAGTTCCAGTGGTCCGGAAATTCGGCAAACAGGACGTAAAAACTCGCTCCAAGGCAGCGTAAATCAAAACCTCTTCAACTTTTTCAACTTAGAAAATCTTCAATTATATTATACTTTGAATTAAGTTGGGTGTTTAACGGTTTTGATTAAAGCTGCCTACGTCGCTCAGACAGTTTACGCCCAGTTTGCCGAATCCCCGGACCCTGGCTTTTCGTCCGCAGGTGTTGAATAGTTACAATAAAAATAAAAAAACTGATGCTGCAAATGGCGGCAAGCTGGTGCTGACCGGGAATGGATAACTCAACCAGCAAATACTGTCCAGTCCCGGACAGGCAGGAGGACAGACGCCGGCGGGCTTAAAAATAAAGAATTTCCGGATGGAAACCAGTTGAAGCTTTTGTCCTGGTTGCTTTATTTGCAGGTTCAGCCAGGTTCAAGGGTTGAAAAAAACTCCCATTATGGTTACCAGACTGATATTGTTGTTAGAGGGTTTATTGTCAGCCATTACACGAAGGAGATATTATGCAGGTCCTGGAGGCCATTTATAATCGCCGCAGTATTCGTAAATTTACTCAAGAAGATGTGAACAGAGAAGATGTCCGGCGTATCCTGGATTCCGGCAGGTGGGCTCCCAGCGGTCTGAACAATCAGCCCTGGCGCTTTCTGGTGCTTGCCCCGGAGGATGCAAGGAAAGGGCGTCTTGAGGAGTGTACCAAGTACAGCCATATTGTCCGGGCGGCCAACGTGCTCCTGGCTGTATTTCTGGACAGAAAATCCAAGTATCATCATGAAAAGGATTGCCAGGGTGCTGGAGCCTGCGTGCAGAACATGCTTCTGGCGGCTCATGCCCTGGGCCTGGGTGCGGTCTGGCTGGGGGAGATCATCAACCAGGAATCCCTGGTACATCAGGTGCTGGGCACTGACCCGGAACAACTGGAACTCATGGCTGTAGTGGCTCTGGGACATCCGGACCAGAAGGGCTCATCCCGGCGCAGGGAACTCCAGGAACTGATGCTGGAAGATTTTTGACGGCGGCTTTTTTTAATTATTGATTATATAAAATTAACAAGGGAGTGTTGCATGCTGGAGATAAAGACTTTTCCCCTGGGCGCTTTGCAGACCAACTGTTACCTGCTGCATTCACAGCAGGAGGCCCTGGCAATCGACCCCGGCGGAGATCCGCAGCGCATCATGGATTATTTGAAAAATAACGGCCTTAACCTGGCCATGATTCTGAACACCCATCTGCATTTTGATCATATCCAGGGCAATGCGGCCCTGGCAGAGTCTTCCGGGGCCAGGATACTTGCTCCTGAAGAAGACAGGTTTCTTCTGGACACGGAAGTGGGCGGCGGCGGTTTCATGGATTTTCCCGAGACGCCGGAGTTTGAATTCGAGGATTTAAAAGAAGGCAGGCACGAACTGCTGGGGCATGAATGCAAAGTCCTGTCCACTCCCGGACATACACCGGGCAGCCTGTCTTTTTATTTTCCGGACTTAAAGGCGGTATTCGTGGGCGATCTTCTGTTTCATCGCGCTGTGGGCCGCACCGATTTTCCCGGAGGAAGCATGGAAGTGCTCAAGAAGTCCGCCCGGGAGAAAATATTTACCCTGCCGGGTGATACGGTGATATACTCCGGGCACGGACCTGAGACTAATGTCATGGATGAAAAACAGAGCAATCCGTTTTTTCAGAACTCATCGTTTATTTAATTGCGGCAGTGGAGATAAATAAACATATGCTCTGGCTTGATCTGCGTCACCTGTGCTGAGGACTGGAACAGGAGGTGGGTGTTCATCTCCGGCATACCAGGGCGGATACAATACGTGTCCTTGTAAGTACACAAAGGTTGCAGGATCTGGATTCCCTGGCCCTGATGCATCCAGAATGGAGCATGGACAAGGCTGAAAAAGCTTCTTTCGTCAGGGCGGATTTTCAACGCAGGAGTAATGTAAGTGGCTGATTCAAGGGTCATGGTGCTGGGATGCAGTCCCAGAAAAGAAGGCAACAGCGACCGGGCCGCCCGGGAAATAGCGGATACCCTGGAGGGCCGGGGCTGCCTGGTGGAAAGCATATTTCTCCGGGACAAAAAAATCCTGCCCTGCATGGGTTGCCGCAAGTGCGAGAGCAGTAAAAACAATCGCTGTATCCTGGCGAACAAGGACGATGTACAGGAAATACTGGATAAAATGCAGGATAAGGACATGGTGTTTTTCTGCTCTCCCATATATTATTACCACGTGCCGTCTACCTTCAAGGCTTTGATTGACCGGGGCCAGAGTGCCTACGAGGCCTGGGCTGCACAGGGGGAACCGGGACTTGACCTGAAACAGGCCTACTGTGTCCTCATTGCCGGGAGAAAGAAGGGGGAACGCCTGTTTGAGGGCAGCCTTCTCAGCCTGAAATATTTTCTGTATCCACTGGGATTTGCCCTGAAGGATCTTTGTCTCAGGGGGATTGATCTGCGCCAAGACCTGGCCGGGGATCAAGGTTCCAGGGAAAAGATCAGGGATTTTGCCCGCAGCGCTGCAGGGCATTCTTGAGAGTTCAAAGGCGGGAAACGAGGCTGCAATGGTGTATGCGTTTAAAGACGTGTTAAAAGACCAGCTTCGCATCTATGGTCTTTCCAGTTTTCACCCCCAAAAATTCACCCGGGTGCTCAGGCGGGAATTTCTAGGGCGTAGATGTGAGGTCTGCCAGGTGGTCCGGGATAATGATCCGGGCTCGGATACCTTGTGTCCTGCCTGCCTGGAAAAGCTGAAAATCAGGCGGCGCGGGTTCTGTCCTGGCTGCGCCAGAATATACGCCCTGGAAGAAACCGGGCCTTATTACTGCCTGGACTGCCGCACCAGACCGTTTCCCTGGTCCGGCCTGGGTTTTTTCGGGCCATACCAGGACCGTTTAAGAGAGCTTATCCTGTGCTTCAAGTTCAACGCAGACCTGGGTCTTGGCAGAGTGCTGGGGAGCATGCTGGTTCAGGCGGTCAATTATCACGGCGGATTGAAGGCGGACATGGTGATCCCGGTGCCCATGCACGAGTCCAGGCTCAGAAAGCGGGGGTTCAACCAGAGCCTGGAACTGGCCAGGATCTTTTCCGTCAAAACGGGACTTAAGCTGCAGCCCCTGGCCATGGCCAAAAAGAAAGCCACAGCGCCCCAGAGTACCCTGAACCGCAAGGAAAGGATGAAAGAGTTAAGAGGGGCCTATGCAGCCTGTCCAGACCGGGTCAAGGGGCGATCCATTCTGCTGGTGGACGATATCTTCACCACTGGATCCACCCTGGAGGAATGCACAAGGACCCTTTTGGGAGCAGGGGCTTCACGGGTACATGTGCTTTTTCTGGCCAGAGGGGTTATGTGATGTGACTGCAAAAATGACTTTTTGCAGTCACAGACGTCAGAGATCAGATGTCAGATATCAGTAAAAACAAAGATTTATGTCACGCGAACCACGCGAACCACGCGAACCACGCGAAGCGCGTGGCAGGGCGCGTGACAGACGTCAGAGATCAGATGTCAGATATCCCCAGTTAAACCCGCCCAGTTAAATGGGGAAATTAAACCGGGTAAATCTGCTCAACTTTCAAAACAAGATTTGCCAGAAAGTAAGTGCGGGATTTGAGCGACGTAGGAAGCGTTAATCAAAACCGTAAAACGCCGAACCTGATTCAAAGCTGTTACAGGAAATATCCTGGTTATCAAACCCGTGTATAGGTTTTGATTTACGCTTCCTTGGAGCGAGTTTTTACGTCCTGTTTGCCGAATTTCCGGACCACTGGAGCTCATATCATTAAGGTGAACAGTTACAATTCAGGAACCAACACTCTACATAAGTCTTTGTTTTTACTGACCTCTGACTTCTGACGTCTGACTTCTGACGTCTGTGACTGCAAAAATGACTTTTTGCAGTCACAGACGTCAATGGTTACGCTGTTTTTTTTGAGAAGGTTTGAGATATTGCTTGACGTCTCGTTCAGCCTGGGTTATGTACTTCTCTTCTTTATCTGGAGGTAAAAATGTTTGCTATAGTTGAAAGCGGCGGAAAGCAATACCGGGTCCGGGAAGGTCAAAGGCTCAAACTGGCCAGGATGGACCAGGAGCCCGGAGAAGAAGTAGTTCTGGATTCAGTCCTGGCAGTGGGACAGGATGA
This sequence comes from Desulfonatronospira sp., assembly GCA_003553695.1. Taxonomy (GTDB): domain Bacteria; phylum Desulfobacterota; class Desulfovibrionia; order Desulfovibrionales; family Desulfonatronovibrionaceae; genus Desulfonatronospira. The sequence continues at coordinate 2,946 of PWFB01000041.1, read as the reverse complement.
AGAAGTGCAGTTCGGCCGGCCCTACCTTGAACAGGCCAGGGTGGTCTGCGATATCCTGGAGCATGACCGGGACAAGAAAGTGATCGTCTTTAAAAAGAAAAGACGCAAGGGATACAGCAAAAAGCAGGGGCATCGCCAGGATTTTACCGCGGTCAAAGTCAGGAGCATCCAGGCATAGTCCCGGGAGGATAAGAGTATGGCACATAAAAAGGCAGGCGGAAGTTCCAGGAACGGACGCGACAGTCACGGACAGAGAAGAGGAGTAAAAATATACGGCGGACAGAAGGTCCGGGCCGGCAATATCCTGGTCCGGCAGCTGGGGACCAAAATCCATCCCGGAGCCAATGTCGGTGTGGGCAGGGATTATACCCTTTTCGCCCTCTCCGACGGCGAGGTCAAGTATGACAAATTTACCCGCAAGAAGAAGGTCCGCACCAGGGTAAGCATTGTGCCGGCAGCGGTCTAACTATTTACTGGTCAATAATTTTCATGGCGGGCCGCCGGGAGAGTATCTCCGGGCGGCCTTTTTTTTGAGGTCTACACAATGCGCTTTGTGGATGAAGCCGAAATAACAGCCAGTTCCGGCAAGGGCGGAGACGGGTGCGTATCTTTTCGCAGGGAGAGGTTTATTCCCAGGGGCGGTCCTGACGGTGGCGACGGAGGAGCCGGAGGCAGTCTTTACGTGGAGGCTGACCCGGGATTGCTTACTCTTTACGATTTCAAGCGCAAACGCATGTTTGCAGCTCAGAACGGACGCCCGGGCATGGGCAGACAGAGATTCGGCAGATCCGGTGAAGACCTGGTGATTTACCTGCCCGTGGGCACCCAGGTTTACTCCATCCAGGACGGTGAAGAATCTTTGCTTGCAGATCTTGTAAGTCCCGGCCAGAAGGTGCTTCTGGCCCATGGCGGCAGGGGGGGCAAGGGCAATATGCATTTCAAGTCTTCCACCATGCGCGCCCCCAGGTTTGCTCAGCCGGGAGAGGAAGGGGTGGAACTGCGCCTGAGACTCAGGTTGAAGGTCCTGGCAGATGCAGGTCTTCTGGGCCTGCCCAATGCAGGCAAATCAACTCTTCTTTCCCGGATCTCGGCGGCCAGACCCAGGATCGGCTCCTACCCCTTCACCACAGTCAACCCAAATCTGGGGGTGCTGCGTGATGAAAGGGATACACAGATGGTGGTGGCGGATATACCGGGCCTGATTTCCGGTGCACACCAGGGCAGGGGACTGGGGGACAGGTTCTTGAAGCATGTGGAGCGAACCAGGTTTCTGGTGCATATATTAAGCGTCGAGGATGTTGATCCGGGTAATTTCCAGCAGGGGTTCCAAGTCCTGAACCAGGAACTGGAAAAATATTCCCCTGAACTGGCCTTGAGGGAGCAGATCCTGGTTCTGAACAAGATCGACCTGTTAAGTGCTGCCCAGCTGGAAAAGCTCGGCCAGGCTGTTGCCGCTTCATCTCTGCGGGTGCATCTGATTTCGGCCCTGGAAGGCTCCGGTGTTGACGCACTTGTGCAGGATATATGGGCAAGTTTTTACCGGTTGTCCCTGGCTGCAAAATGAGATAGTTGCTGGGCATGAAAGAGTTGCATGAAGAAACCGGCAAAATTATTGCCGCAGCCGGCCGGGTGGTAATAAAAATCGGCAGTGCCGTGCTCACGGGCAAAGAAGGCCTGGACCTGAGGGTGATCAGCAGGCTGGTGGACCAGATCAGCCTGCTGCACGACCGGGGCATGGATATTATCCTGGTCTCTTCCGGGGCCGTGGCAGCCGGCTGCAAGGTGCTGTCCTCCTGCAGGAGCAAAAGCGATCTGGTCTTCAAGCAGGCTACATCAGCCGTGGGCCAGAGCAGGCTTATGCATGCCTATGACGAGATATTCGGACGCTATGGAAAGATAACCGCCCAGATCCTGCTTACCAGAAACGATCTCAAGAGCAGAGAGCGCTTCATCAATGCCCGCAACACCATGCTGCAGCTCCTGGAATGGCGGGTCATTCCCATAATAAACGAAAACGACACCGTTGCCGTGCAGGAACTCCGCTTCGGCGACAACGACGCCCTGGGGGTGATGATCCTGAATCTGGTGGAAGCGGATCTGTTTATAAACCTTACCTCAGCAGACGGGGTGTACCGGGAAAATCCCCGGGAAAATCCCGATGCGGAAAGGATATCCTGTATAGAAGATATTCATTCCCAGCCCCTGGAAAAGATGTGCCAGGGAAAGACTGACCAGGGCAGCGGGGGGATGTACAGCAAGCTTTTGTCCGCACGCAAGGCGGCCCAACTGGGGGTGCCTACCCTGATCCTGTCCGGCAGGGACAGGTTTTCTCTGGAGAAAGTCTTTAACGGCGAGGAGCTTGGGACCTGGATCCTGCCCAGGGACAAGAGCATTTCCAGCCGCAAATTCTGGTTTGCCTACAATCAGGAGCCGGCAGGGGATATCGTGGTGGACAGGGGGGCGGCGGTTGCTGTTTTTGAAAAGGGCAAAAGCCTTCTCCCGGCGGGAATAGTTGAAGTCCGGGGCAATTTCGGCAAGGGGGCCCTGGTGAAAATAGTGGAACAGAACAGCTCCAGGCGACCTGCTGTGGGGCTGACCAATTACAAGGCCGCAGACCTGCGCCAGATCATGGGTAAAAAATCCGGGGAAATAGAGGGGGTGCTGGGACAGTGCCTATACCCTGAAGCCATTCACAGGGACAACATGCTTCTGGATGCCGTTCTCAAGTAATTCTGAGTTTCTTCACCAAAGTCTTTATTCAGAAAAAGTGTAACTATATACCAGGGTCCGGAGACTTCGCAAACAGGACGTAAAAACTCACTCCTAGGAAGCGTAAATCAAAACCTATACACGGGTTTGATAGTCAGAATATTTCATATAAGATGCTTTGAATCAAATTCGGTATTGAACGGTTTTGATTAACGCTTCCTACGTCGCTCAGACAGT
>PWFB01000101.1 GCA_003553695.1 Desulfonatronospira sp. | reverse complement strand
GCAACCTACTCCGGTAACAGGTCCGAGACAGAGCAGGCCCTGTTCCAGCAGGCAGCGCATCTCATCCAGAGGCCTGTCCGGATCGTATTCCGGGGAGGCCAGCATGCGCTTTATGTCTGAGAGACCCTTTTTGCTCTCCCTGATGGTGGGACAGGCATCGCAGACAGACTTTTCCGGCATCCTGTATTCGGTCTTGCCCTCCAGAAGAGCCAGGATGGCTCCGGCTATCCAGTCCGGGTGGGGAGGACACCCCGGCAGATATAGATCCACCTTGACCAGTTCATCCAGGGCGTAACACTGATCCAGCAGAGGCGGAATATGCTCTGTAGGATAATCCGCAGGATCGGTTGTAGGCGAATCCTTATAATAAAACTTCTTCAGGTCCTCGTCGGAATACATGTTGATCATAGCCGGAATGCCGCCGTCGGTGGCGCATGTTCCCAGGGCTATAAGGATCTGGCATTTCTTGCGCATTTCCAGCAGGACTTCCTTGTGTTCCTCGTTTCTGACCCCGCCGGAAACGATGCCCACTACTGCCTCGGGGATGCTCAGATGTTCTTCCTCACCGGTCTGCCCAAAATACTTCTTATCCAGGATAACCGGTATATGCACAAAATCCAGGTTGTTCACCAGCAGATCCACCAGGACATCGCCCACGTTCAATATTGCTATTTCACAGCCGGCACAGGCATTCAGCCATTCTTCGGCTACTGTTACCTTGGTCATATAAATACCTCCGTTAAGGATATGCAAAGACCTGGAGCGCTAGGCACTCTGGGTCTCCCTGCTGACCCGCAGGGGATTTGGCCCCAGGGACTTGATTTTCTCGGTAAATTCATTGACCACCTTGGCGAACCTTGGTGCCTCTGCTGAAGACACCCAGTCCAGCCTGAACCTCTCGGGATCAATGTCCAGGTCTTCCAGTACCAGCTTTATGGCCTGCGCCCTGGCGTATGCCTTGTGATTACCATCCAGGTAATGACATTCACCAAGGTGTCAGCCCAGAACCAGGACGCCGTCTGCGCCTTTTTCCAGGGCCTCCACCACCAGGTTGGGATGTACCATCCCGGAACACATGACCCTGATGGCCCGCATGTTTGGCGGATACTGCAGTCTGGACACGCCGGCCAGATCTGCCCCGGCATAGGCGCACCAGTTGCACAGAAATCCCACAATGACAGGTTCTTTATTTTCAGCCATCGCTATATCTCCTTGGTTTTTAGACGTTTTCCAGAGCCGCATGGATCTGAACCCTTAACTGCTCATTGGTAAAACCGTGCACAAATACTCCCTGTTTGGGGCATGTGGCTTCGCAGATGCCGCACCCTTTGCACAGGGCCTTATTGGTCTCGATTTTCTTGTGCTGAACACCTTCCACATCATAATCTGTCAGACCGATGGCCCCGTAGGGGCAGGTGTCCACGCAGATGGCGCAACCGTCACAATTGTCGGTAACAAAGGACTTGATGGAGTCCAGGGGCATGACAGACCTGGACAGGATTGTGGATGCCCTGGAAACCGCGGCCTGGGCCTGGGCGATGCATTCGTCCACAGGCTTGGGATAGTGGCATAGTCCCGCCAGAAACATACCGTCCACGCTCATGTCCACAGGCCTTAACTTGGCGTGGGCTTCCTGCAGAAATCCCTCGCTGTTGAGCCCGCACTTGTAGAGTTCCACCAGGTTCTTATGCTCGGTGGGCACAACAGCCGAGGCCAGTACCAGGTAACTGGGCCTTATTTCCACGTCCCGGTACAGGATGTGGTCCCTGGCCACCACCACCAGGTCTTCACCGTCCTTGCTGACTTTTGGCTTGTTTGCCAGGTCGTACTGGATGAAGATGACCCCCAGTTCCCTGGCCTCTTTGTACAGATCCTCCCGGGCGCCGTAAGTCCTGATATCCCTGTAAAGGACATATACAGGCATTTTGGGGCTGGCCTTTTTGAGCTTAATGGCCGAATGCATGGTATGGGTACAGCACACACGGCTGCAGTAGGGTCTGTCCGGCTCGCGGGAACCGACGCACTGAATGAAAACAGCCCCCTTGGCCTTGTCCAGGGCTGGTGCGTGCTCGGACATCTCCCGGTCGAATTCCAGGTGGGTAAAAACCCGCTCATCCTGGCCATAGAGGTATTCCTGAGGCTTGTGTTCCTGTCCCCCGGTGCAGACGACGGCAATGCCGTACTTGATGGCCTTTTTCTCGCCGTTTACTTCTATCTCGCTTACAAAATCGCCCACAGCGCCCTTATTGGTCTTGAGCTGGGCGTTTTTATATACTTTTATATTGGAATGGCTTTCCACCTTGGAAATGAGATCTTCCAGGTAGGGCCTGATCTGTTCCCCGCGCCAGGTGGAGGCCAGGTTCCAGGCGTTGCCCCCAAGCTTTTCCGCCTTTTCCAGAAGAATCGTCTCGTATCCCTGGTCAGCCAGCCCCAGGGCACTGACCATGCCTGAAAGACCTCCTCCCACCACCAGGGCGCTCTGGTTAACGTTTACCGAGAGGTGCTCCAGGGGCTGGAGCATGGAGGCCTTGGCCACCGCCATGCGCACCTGATCTTTGGCCTTTTCCAGGGCCCTTTCAGGCTCTTTGCCGTGCACCCAGCTGTTCTGGTTGCGGATGTTGGCCATTTCAAAAAGGTACTCATTAAGCCCTGCATCCTTCATGGTCTCCCGGAAAAGAGGCTCGTGAGTCCTGGGAGTACAGGCCGCCACCACCACCCGGTTCAGGTTGTGCTCCTGTATCTTGTCCTTGAGCATGACCTGGGTATCCTGAGAGCAGGAAAACAGGTTATTTTCCACCATGACCACGTTGGGCAGCGACTTGGAGTATTCCACAAGTTCCTTGACATCTATGGTGCCGGCGATATTTATGCCGCAGGAGCAGACAAAGACGCCCACCCTGGGCTCTTCTTGGGCAACTTCTTTTTCAGGGGGAAATGTCCTTTCCTGGGTAAGGGTTCCGCGCTGACTGCTCAAGGATATGGAAGCTGAAGCAGCGGCGCAGGAAGCATCGGTCACCGATTGGGGGATATCCTTGGGGCCCTGGTAGCAGCCGCTGGCATAAATGCCTGGAACATTGGTGGCTGACGGGGCGAAGCTGGAACTTTCCGCGAATTTATACTTATCCAGTTCAACTCCCAGAACCTGTGCCAGATCAACAGAACTCCTGGAATTCTCCAGCCCCACAGACAGAACCAGAAGGTCGAACTCCTCCTTGACCCTTTCCCCGGTCTGGTCGTTGAAGTACTCCACCTTTACCCCGCAGCCGTCCTGGCCGGGGTAAACAGTGTGAATGCGGCTCTGGACGAACCGGATACCGTTTTCTTTGGCCTGCTCGTAGTATTTGTCGAACTCCTTGCCGTGGGTCCGAATATCCATATAGAAAATGGCCTGGTCAGTATCCCCTGTGGTGTGCTCCGCTGTAACCATGGACTGTTTAATGGCGTACATGCAGCAGACAGAGGAACAGTATCCGTTGTCGCATTTATTGATATTTCTTGAGCCTACGCACTGAAGCCAGGCTATTTTTTTGGGCTCCAGGCCGTCGGAAGGCCTGGTAAGGTGCCCCATGCATGGACCGTTGGAGGAGAGAAGCCTCTCATACTCCATGCTGGTGACTACATCCTTGAACTGAGAATAGGCATAGGTATCAAAAGCGGAAGGATCAAAAGGCTTGAATCCCGGGGTAAGAATTACTGAACCGACGTTTATCTCCTTGATTTCGTCCTGGAAATCCTGGTCCAGGTCAATGGCCCCGGTGGGACAGTACTTTTCGCAGGCCCGGCATTTACCCTTGCCTTTTTCTCCCTTATTGCCGCCTTTGACAAAGTAGATGCAGGTCTCCTTTTCAATGGCGTACTTAAGGGGCACAGTCTGCCCGTACTTGATGTATGCCGACTTGCGCTTGTCCAGCCCTTCGTTGAACTCGTCCGGGACTTTCTTGGGGCATTTTTCCGCACAAAGGTTGCAGGCTATACATTTATCCATGTCAACAATGCGCGGCTTCTGGCGCACCTTGACGTTGAAATTGCCTTCACGGCCGCTGATTCCTTCCACCTCGGCCAAAGTCAAAAGCTCGATATTCAAGTGCCGACCGCACTCGACCAATTTGGGCGAAATTATTCACATTGCACAATCGTTGGTTGGAAAAGTCTTGTCCAGCTGGGCCATGGCCCCGCCTATGCCGGAAGACTTCTCCAAGAGATAGACATAATATCCGGCGTCCGCCAGATCCAGGGCTGACTGGATACCAGCGATTCCTCCGCCGACAACCATGACCGCGCCTACTTTTTCCGCGCTCATTCTTGACCCCCTTTGCCAGATGGTAATAATTTATTAAATTAGCCAATACCTATAGGTTTGTTATATCATGCACAAGCATACATAAGTCAAGACCTGTTTTAACAAATATTAAACAATAAAAATAGAATAAAGCCAGTATGTTACAGTTAAAAATAAAAATACTAAACTGCCTTTATTGGAAATTTTGATAAAAAATTCTCATAACCAGCAGGAAAAAATATGCAGTCATGAATTTTTTTTAATTGGTAACTGATATTACTGGCAAAAAAATATCAAGATGAAATCTGCAAAAACACCCTGCCCTGCCCGGACAAGAAATGAGCAAGGAACTGGTCAGGTATTCACCACTTGCTCTCAGGACAATTCTAAAATAATATGCTCTCAGCATTGGAAAACAGTTTTTCCTGCTGGTAAACAATTTACAACTGATTGCCATGACAATATTTTTGCCGGTATTAAGGCCTTTACTCCTTCTCCTGCTTGAAACAAAAAATTTGGCTGACACTGTACAAAAACGCACGGAAAGCAGAATATGAAGAATTTTTTTTTAAATTACCTAGTCATTATTTTCATCATTTCAGCAGTAGTCCTGACCGCTGCGTGTTCACCGCGTAAGGTCTATCCTCCCTCGCCACCCCCCAGGATTGAACAACCAGAGAGAGAACCAGCCAGACCGGAGCACCCGGAAGAAAAACTGGACAAGGAGCGGAAATACACCGTCCTGGGTCAGACCTACACCCCACTGTCAACTTCTGAGGGGTTTCAAGAAGACGGCATTGCTTCCTGGTACGGACCCAAATTCCACGGTAAAAAAACCGCCAGCGGCGAAGTATACAATATGTACGAAATGACCGCCGCCCACAGAATCCTCCCCATGCATACAAAAGTACAAGTGATCAACCTGGAAAATGACAAAAGCATCAAGTTAAGAATTAATGACCGCGGTCCTTTTGTTGATGACCGCATCATCGACCTTTCCCTGGCAGCAGCCAGGGAACTGGACATGATAGGACCGGGCACTGCACCGGTGAGGGTAAAGGCTGTGGGCAGCGCCCCGAGGGAAGAGCTGCCCGGCACGTTTTATGTTCAGGTGGGATCTTTTACCAGCAAGGAGAACGCTGAAAAGAAAAAGGTCCTGCTTGAAGAAAAGGGATATAGCAAGACACGCCTGCAAAAAATTGATTCCCGCGGCCAAACCGTGTGGCGTGTACAGGCCGGTCGTTTCGAAAACGTCGGTCAGGCGGAAAGAGCCAGGGACAGCCTCAGGGAAAATTATCCGCAAGCCTTTATTATTGCTGATTGATCTCAGAACGGAATTTGCGCGACAACCTGAATACCACTACTTTCCGCCCGGGAAGAATAATAGACTCGCTGGTCTGTGGGTTGCGGCCCTTTCTGGGCTTCTTGTCGTAGGTCTCAAACTTGCCGAAACCGCTTATAAGCAGCGAATGGTCCTTTTTTATTGCCTGCTTTATAATATCCAGCAGATGTTCTATCTGGCCCTTGACCTCTGCACGCTTTCGGTCGCTTTGCTCGTATACCCTGTCCACCAGGTCCGATTTGGTTAGGGTGTTGACCATACATCTCCCTCCTGTGTTGTTGTGTCGGACCTTATGCCGGTCCTGACAGAATAGGGTGCGTTGAAAACATGGATGCCACTGTTACCTGAACCTGCTTATGGGAATGCAGATGAGATTTTCTGCGCAAAATCCCGCATTTCTTCATCGCTGTCATATTTGTATTGAGGCCAGAGCTGCAGGCCGTCTCCCTGGAAGCGGGGTATTAAATGCCAGTGGGCATGCATTACCACCTGACCCGCAGCCGGGAAGTTGTTCATGCCGACATTGAATCCATCGGCCTGTAAACCCTGCATGATTCCCTGCCCCACCCTGCGGATGGCCTCGTGCACACTGGCTGCCATATCTTCAGGAATTTTTAGGATGTTTTCCACGTGGTCCTTGGGAATTACCAGGCAGTGCCCCCTGACAGCCGGAGCAACATCCAGAAAACAAAGGACTGAAGCGCCTTCATAAACCTTGACACTTGGAATTTCACCGCGGACAATCTTGCAAAAAATGCAATCCTGCATGCTACCTCCACGAATAAGTTGCAGACCAGGGACTCTCTGACTTATAATTAATAATACATGTGCAATTCTTCTGAAATTTTAGGACTGGATAAATTCGAAACCCTCATGCCTGCAGGAGACTGACGTCTGACTTTTGTCACAACGTACCAGAATTTCTAAATCTTGCCTGAGTCGGATGATACCCAATCAATCGGCTTTTTGCAACCCTTGGTTATAATTAGTTTTATGAGCTTGCCAATATTATACTTCAAACACCCTGAGCCAGATCGATATAAACACCGGCTCTACCCTGTATTTTTGCCTTTTGCCGGATGTACCTTCCAATGCATTTACTGCTCCCAGGAGGCTCAGACCGGTCAACAGCCAAAACCTCTGGAACAGATGGTCCAGAGATTGAACACCAATATTTTGTTGGAGTTCAGAAAAAACCGCAAGCCATTTTCCCTGGGATTCTTCGGGGGCACTTTTACCGCTCTTTCCCGGCCAAACCAGAAGCTTTTTCTGGAAACAGCCCTTGAACTGAAAAGATTGGGAGCAGTAAACCATGTGCGCTGCTCCACCAGGCCGGACTGTATGGATCAGGGGCAAATCAGGCTTCTTAAGGACTACGGCATGGACATGGTTGAGCTGGGAGTACAAAGCTTTGACAACAGGGTTCTTTCGCTTTCAAGAAGAGGATATGTCGGCAAAGAGGCTTTGAACATCTCCAGGTTGTTGAAAAAAAACGGTCTGGAACTGGGCATTCAGTTAATGCCCGGGCTGCCCGGATCGGATGCCGCAAGCTTTTCAAGAGACCTGGAGACTACAGCTCAAATTCAGCCCGCAGCAGTCCGGCTTTACCCCTGCCTGGTACTGGAAGGCACTGTGCTGGCCAGGCACTGGTCCAAAGGAATGTACAGGCCGTGGTCCTTAAACACCACCCTGACCTTGACCTCCAACGCCCTGCTTAGAATGTGGCTGGCAGGGATCCCGGTAATCAGGACCGGTCTGGCTCCGGAAGCCTCCCTTCTGCCCCGGATAAAGGCCGGCCCCTGGCACCCCGCCCTGGGTGCAATATGCAGGGGCAGGGCTCTGGGTGCATACGTAACTGCCATGGCTTCAAGACTCGGTGCAGGCCCTCTGAAGGTGCTGGTTCCCAAAAAGTATATAAGTGATTTCTGGGGGCATGGAAAAGAAAACGAAAAGCTGTATCAGCGCAGTGGAATTTTCAGGGAAAATGTAACCAGATGGAATCATGAACTGTTCATGCTGGCAGATCATGCAACTCAATTACCCTGAAGTCCCAGTATACGCACCATTTCATCCACCGCCGCCCTGGTGAACTCTTCCCTGCCCAGCCGATTTCTGTCCTCTTCACTTAGTACACTTTGGGGCTGATTTATATATTCCTGCCGGGGAATGATCTCATAGCCCGGGGGAAAGGAGCCGCTGAAGTACATTTCCTGAAATCCGCTGAATTTCAGGGCATGGGCTGTGGCATCCAGAATACAGTACTCATCTGCAGCCACCAGACCCTGGTCTTTGGCCTGCAAAAGTCCGGCCAGGCATTCCCCGCCCTGGGTACAGGCGATATGCCCGTTTTGATTGGCCAGCAACATGGATTCGATGATCTGCTGCTCCTGGACATGGACCACGTTGAAGGCATCTTCCCCTTGCTCCTCCTGATACCTTGCCGCCAGTTCCCGCACCCGGGGAAAAGAAACAGGGTTGCCGATCATGGCCGCCTGAGCCACGCTGGGACTTACTTCCACCGGTGCATAATTTCTTTGCCGGGGAGCTTGCCGGTAATAACGGTATACCGGATCCGCATGAATGGACTGCACACCGAAAATCCGGGGCAAATCCTGGATAATCTTTAGTTTTTTAAGCTTTAAAAAACCGTTCATCACCGCTGTAATATTGCCGGCATTGCCTATAGGCACGAACACGCATCTGCCGGCCATGTCCCAGTTGCTCCACTGGGCGAGCTCAAAGGCATAGCTCTCCTGACCCAGGATTCTCCAGGGATTCTTGGAATTGAGCAGGGCCACGCGGTAATTGTCCGCCAGATACTCCACCACGCGCATGCAGTCATCGAAAACACCGGGCAGCTCAATGACCGCTGCCCCGCTGCCCAGAGGCTGAGACAGCTGCTGCGAGGTTACCTTACCCTGGGGGAGCAGAACCACAGACTTCACCGGGCCGTCCACATAAGCGGCATACAGGGCCGCTGAAGCGGAAGTATCCCCGGTGGAGGCGCAGATGGTCAGCACCTGTTCCCAGTTATTTCTTTTGACCAGTTGTTTTAAATAACTGAAGGCGCAGGCCATGCCCCTGTCTTTGAATGATGCGCTGGGGTTCTGGCCGTCGTTCTTGAAGGCAGTTTTCCGGCCCACTAATCTTTGCAGCTTTGGGGAAGACTCAATAACAGGAGTGTTGCCTTCCCCCAGGTAGACTACGTCTTCCTGGTCCACCACCGGGGCAATGAGCTCATAAAATCTGAATATGCCCCGCATCTGGGTCATCTTGCCGGCTGCGCGCCGGTCGAATACATCTCTCCACTTTGCCCCTGATGTCTTTTTCAGCTCGCTGAAGTTATGGTCCTGCAGAAGAAAAACCCCTCTGCATTGAGGGCAGGTGTAATGCAATTCATTGCCTGGATAAATGCTCTTACATTCCAGGCAGTGATATCTCAGATCACCCCTGTAAGCTGGAAAGCCGTCCATGGTCATGAAAACCTCTATAAATTGCTTTTCAAATTGATCATCGGGTATTTATCCGCCGCTCTGTGTCTGTGGTCACTGGTTCCTGTCAGCCGCTGACCAGGAAAACATCTGCAAGCACCCCTGCCAGTAGGAGCACGGATACAAGGGCGTTCAAGGTAAAGAAAGATACATTGATCTTTTCCAGATTGTCCGGTGAAATGAGCTTGTGCTCGATAAAAAGCACTACCGTCACAATCAGCCAGGCCAGGTAGTAGGGCCAGGACGCGGCAAAGGCGATTCCTGCCAGCAGAAAAAAAAGGGCCGCATTGACATGAGCAAAACCGGCCAGGGCAAAAGAAGTGGCCGGACCATGTCTGGCAGGTATGGATTTCAGGCCGTTTTCCCGGTCGAACTCCATATCCTGTGTGGAATAAAGGATGTCAAAACCGCCCACCCAGAACAAAACTCCCAGAAACAAAAAAACCGCCGCAAGGGTCAGTTCCGGTGCATAGGCGATCCATCCGGCCAGAGGGGCAAGGCCCAGAACAGAGCCCAGAAAAAAATGACACAGGCTGGTCCACCTTTTAGTATAGCTATACACAGCGGACCAGGCCAAGGCAAAAAAGGCCAGCAGAAAAACCGGCAGATTGATAAAGGCGCAGGCCAGAACAAAAATCACCGCACTTGCCGCCAGAAAATAATAAGCCTGTCGCACCTGGATTTCACCGGTTACCAGGGCCCTGTCCCTGGTTCTCGGGTTCAGGGCGTCCAGGGGAAGATCCGTTAGCCTGTTGTGGGTCATGGCAAAAGAGCGCACCATTATCATGGCCAGGGTCAGGAAAATGAATACATGCCAGCCTGGCCAGCCTTCAGCGGACCAGAAAAGTCCCATGTAGGCAAAAGGCAGGGCAAATACTGAATGTTCTATGCGGATCATCCTGGCCCAGGCCAAAGTTGTCTGCAAAGCACCGGCTGTGGTTGAACCCGTTTTGGTTGTCATTTCTGAGTCCTTCTTATCTAACCGTAAGCTTTAAAAACCTTTTTTTACCCACTTTCAATATATATTCCCCGGCATCAAGAACAGCTTCCGGATCTGTAAGCTTCTCCCCGGAGTACAGCCCCACTGCCTTTTGCTTGCAGAGTCTCTTGGCTTCGCTGCGGGACGGACACAGCCTGCTTGCCACCAGGATATCGGCCAGCTTAGTGTTTTCAGCTCCGGAAGCACTGAATTCCGGCATATCCTGGGGCCTTTCGTGCGCCGAAAAAACACGGTTGAAAGCTTCCCTTTCCTTTTCAGCCGCCTGCCGGTCATGAAATCTGGCGGTTATTTCCATGGACAGTTCTTCCTTGCAGGACTTTGGGTGCAGTTTTCCCTGCCCCACCTTTGCCCTCATGGCTTCTATCTCAGTTAGGTCCTTGTCGGACAAAAGTTCAAAATACCTCCACATGAGTTCGTCTGAAATGGACATGAGCTTGCCATACATTTCCCGGGCCGGTTCTTCGATACCTACATAATTGCCCAAAGACTTGCTCATCTTCTGCACCCCGTCCAGGCCTTCCAGGATAGGAACAGTAAGGATTATCTGCGGCTCCTGGCCGTATTCGCGCTGCAGATCCCTTCCCACCAGGAGATTGAATTTCTGGTCCGTGCCTCCAAGCTCCACGTCCGCATTAAGTTCCACGGAATCATACCCCTGTATGAGAGGATACAAAAACTCATGGATGGCTATTGAGCGATTCTCCCGAAAGCGCTTGTCAAAATCGTCCCTTTCCATCATTCTGGCCACTGTATACCTGGAGCAAAGTTCCACAAAATCCGCTGCATGAAACTTGTCCATCCAGGTGGAGTTGAAAACCAGTTGGGTCTTTTCCGGATGCAGTATCCTGAATATCTGGCGCTTGTAGGTTTCAGCGTTTTGAATAACTTCCTGGCGGGTAAGTTTTTTGCGGGTTTCTGATTTGCCTGAAGGATCTCCAATCATAGCTGTAAAATCGCCGATGAGAAAAAGTACATGGTGCCCCAGTTCCTGAAAATGCTTAAGCTTCTGAATAAGCACAGTATGTCCAAGATGCAGGTCAGGGGCAGTGGGATCAAATCCGGCCTTGACCCGGAGAGGCTTTTTTCTATCCAGCTTCTTCAACAGCTCGGATTCGCTTACAATCTCCACACTGCCACGCCTGATCAGGGCCATGGCCTCCCGATGAATCCAGCTCATTTCTTCTCCGCTTTTGGTTTATTTGAAATCTTTGCCCCAAAAATATATTATTATCGCTATTGTTCGCCATGACAACACTGTTGCTGCAACTACTTGGCGTAGCCCACCGACCTCTTTTCCCGGATTACGGTTACCTTTATCTGTCCAGGATAAGTAATGTTCTCCTCGATCTTCTGGGCTATGTCCTTGCACATCAGATGAGTGGCGTCATCGTCCACCTGGTCGCAATCCACCATTACCCTTAGTTCCCTTCCAGCCTGAATGGCAAAAGAGCGGTTCACTCCATTGAAACTGGAAGCAATTTTCTCCAGCTCTTCCAGGCGGTTGACATAATTCTCCAAAAGCTCCTTCCTGGCCCCGGGCCTGGCCCCGGACAGACTGTCAGCGGCCTGCACCAGAACCGCAAGAACACTAGTGGGCTGAACATCCTCATGGTGGGCTGCTATTGCATGCACAATTTCCCTGGACTCGTTGTGCTTCTTGGCCAGGTCCGCTCCAATGATGGCGTGAGGCCCCTCAACCTCGTGATCCACAGCCTTGCCAAGGTCGTGCAGCAGACCGGCCCTTTTGGCCTTTTTCTGATCCAGGCCCAGTTCCGCAGCCATAATCCCGCACAGAAAAGCCACTTCTATGGAATGCTGCATCACATTCTGGGAAAAACTGGTGCGGTAATGCAGATGACCCAGAAGGCGGATCAGCTCAGGGTGTATGCCGTGAACCCCGACATCAAAGGTTGCCTGTTCCCCGATTTCCCGAAGTTTGACGTCCAGCTCCTTTTTTACCTTTTCCACGATATCTTCTATGCGGGCCGGATGAATCCTGCCATCACTTATGAGTCTCTCCAGAGACTGCTTGGCAACTTCACGCCGCAGGGGACTATAGGCGGACAGGACTACTGTCTCAGGTGTATCGTCGATAATCAGATCTACACCGGTTGCGGCTTCGATGGCCCTGATATTGCGCCCTTCCCTGCCGATAATGCGGCCTTTCATATCTTCGCTTGGCAGTTCCACAGCTGAAACAGTATGTTCGGATACGTAATCGCCTGCATAACGCTGAATGGAAAGAGCCAGTATCTCCTTTGCCTTTTTTGAGGCTGTTTCCTGGGCCTCCATCTCGATTTGACGGATCATTTTGGCGGCCTCATGCCTGGTCTTGCTTTCAATGTCCTGTATCAGGCGACTTCTGGCCTCTTCCTTAGTGAGTCCGGAAATCTCCTCGAGTTTCTTGCTCTGATTGTCAATGACCTCCTTCAGGTGTTCCTCTTTTTCGGCGAAAGTTCGTTCCTGCCTGGCAAGCTGATTTTCCCAGGCGACTACTTCACTTTCCTTTTGAGCCACTTTTTCAAGCTTATTCTCCAGCCTTTCTTCCTTTTCCTGTAGTCTTTGTTCCTGTTTCTTTAATTCTTTCTCCCTCTCCCTGGCATCCTCTTCCAGCTCCTTTTTCTGCTTGAAGGCCTCGTCCTTGGCCTGAAGAAGGATTTCCTTCTTTTGGGCTGAAGCTTCTTTCCTGGCTTCATCCAGAATCCTCTGAGCCAGTTCCTGATTTTCCTGGTACTTCTTGTTAAAGAATATCTTCTGAGCCCAGAATCCCGCAACAGCTCCAACTGCCAGGGCGATTAAGGCAGTGATGATTACCGTTGTCCACATGGTTTGCTCCTTATTTATATATAAAGCTCTGTTTCTCCGTGATCCATCAGGTATTAGCTGCGATCCCGGATACAAGATGCACTAATGGGCAAGAGGGCGGCTATGGGTAATGAGGACCCGGTATGCACCGTGAAGGCATTGGAGGCAGGCAGATCAGGGCTGAAGACGAAACATGGCAATAGTTATCCCGGCAGGCCGTGTGGAGAATTATCTTGAACCTCGTTTTTACAGGTGGGTGCCAAAGCAGTTCCTTCAGGCTTCCCAGAACGTTGCAGGGCATGCACACCAGAACTGCACAGCAGCTCCCTTGAGGTTAATGTTGGCTCAAAATAAATTATCTCCATCACGTACCTGCCAGGAATATTTACATGCTGGTCAAAATGATCAGCTTACTTGTCAGCCTCAAGGCCATTTATCTTGTGTACCAGTTCTTCCACTCTCTGCTGTAAATCCGAAAGCCTGATGTCACTTTGCAGGTAATCATCAGCCAGACCCAGAGCAACGTAAATGAGCAACCTTTCCTTGCTCAACTTGCCGCCTCTGCTTTGCAATTCGGCAAATCGCTTTTCAAGATATGCCCTGGCCTGCTCGATACGTTCTGGACCAGCATCTGTTTTGAAATTTAAGTCCAACCCCAGTATGTGTAAGTTGTACTCTGGCATTAAAAAGATGTTTCATCTTCGATTTTTTGTAGCAATTCATCGACCTTGCCTGCAACCATATTATTTTTCTGCTTCACGGACTCCAACTCCTGCCTGAGACTCTGGTTTTCCTGCTCCAGCCTGTTTTTCAATTCCAGAAGTCTGTCCACCTTTTCCACCAGTTTTTCTATGGATTCCATTTTTAATCGCTTAATCGTTTTTGTCAAAATTTTTCAAGGGGCTTCTGCCTTCAAGGTTTTTCTGCCTGGATCTGCCTATACCCAGGCTTTCCCCGGGGACATCCCTGGTTATAGTAGATCCTGCAGCAATCATGCTCTTTTGCTGCAGCACCACTGGTGCCACCAGGGCTGTATTACTTCCTATGAAGACCCTGTCCTGGATAACGGTCTTATGTTTTGCCCGTCCGTCGTAATTACAGGTGATGGTGCCGGCACCTACGTTTACCTCTTCTCCCATAACTGTATCCCCGATATAAGACAGGTGGTTTATCTTACTGCCCGCTCCCACAGATGAATTCTTAATTTCCACGAAATTTCCAGCCCTTGAGCCTTTTTGCATTTTAGTACCCGGTCTAAGCCGGGCATAAGGACCAACTCTCGTGTGACTGTCTATAACAGATTCTACAATATGTGAAAAGCAAAAAACTTGCCCACCATCTATAAAACTGTCCTCAATATAACAATGTGAAAAAATCCTGCTTAAAGAAGAAATACTGCTTTTTCCATAAATTTCCACCGGGCCGGTGATTTCAGACCCGGGTTCAATATAGACTTCCGGACCGATCCGGACCATATCTGGAGATCTTATAATCACTCCTTGCTCAACAAACTTGCTGACTATGCAGGACCGGATATACTCCTCCTGCAAAATGAGCTCCCCTGGGGTATTAACACCAAGAAGCCCGGAGCATCTTCCTGCGTTTACCGCCTCAACATTCATTCCTGACTTCTGAGCCAGCGAAACAAGCTGAGTAAGGTAAAGCTCATTTTGCTTGTTGTCCGAATCAAGTTCAAACAAGATCTTCCTCAGAGACGAGGTCCTGAAGGCACAAAGACCAGAGTTTACTTCAGAAACATCCTGGCCGTGCATATCGGCATCAAAGTCTCTGGCTTCGATAACTTCTTTGACCCTGCCGTCTTCAGAACGAATAACCCGGCCATAGTTTCCAGGATCATCAAGCTCGATGCTCATAAATCCCACATCAGCATCCTTGTCGCGGACACCTTCCCAGAGGGCCTTAATATGCTGCGGACTTATAAGGGGGGTGTCACCGTTTAACACCATCAGCCACTTAAAACCGCGCTTGTTTATATGATCCCAGGCAACCTGCAGGGCATGTCCTGTACCCAGCTGTCTTTCCTGGTATATAAAATCCGCCATAAATGAACTGCATGCGTCTTCCACCTGACTCCTGCCATGGCCTGTAACCACCATTGGCCTGGAAGAACAAGTCCTGTTGAGAGTGTTCAAAAGATACCACAACATGGGCTTGTCCAAAAGCTTTTGCAGGACCTTGGGAAGAGGCGAATGCATGCGTGTTCCTTTGCCTGCCGCTAGAACAAGCACGCCAGTCTCAGGAGAAAGAGGAAGTCCTTTCTGGTCTTCAAAGATCATCATATGGACCCTGGAGGATATTTTTATATAAAATTGCTGCTGATTTCTATTATATTAATTTTAAAGCAAGCCTATTGGCATGTCCAGACAAAAAAACCCCGCACCTATTTTACCTGGATACATCTTCAGATCCTGCTGTTTTCAATGGATAGAATGTCCGTTGCACAGGCAGTTTCTGGAACCAGACAGAAAAAATAGGTGCGGGGTTTAGAATATTTTTCTTAGAGATTCTTTACATGCTGCAGGTGCCGGCACCCACTGCGTCATCTCTGCACCTGAGTCTGTGCATGGCCCTGGCCATGGCAGCCTTGGCCCGGGCGTAATCGATCTGCTCCTTTTC
Organism: Desulfonatronospira sp.; assembly: GCA_003553695.1. GTDB lineage: Bacteria > Desulfobacterota > Desulfovibrionia > Desulfovibrionales > Desulfonatronovibrionaceae > Desulfonatronospira. Next base: position 83 of record PWFB01000101.1, on the reverse strand, counting down.
CTGCTGCAGACGCTGTTCAGCCCTTTCTTTGGCTTTTCGGGCCCTTTCAATGCTTATCTCATCGGCTTTTTCAGCAACTTCAG